>CAYJUP010000023.1:0-2431 GCA_964373365.1 uncultured Nitrospiraceae bacterium | reverse complement strand
AGGCACGACGCCATCCACGGCAAGGGTCCCGTCGAAATCAAAAGCCATAACGCGGTGATACACACATACCTCTGCTGTGACCTAATTACTCGAAGCTCACAACCCTTTAGATGCCGGCCAGCACCCGGTGCTCGCTGATGGCCTTGAGCGTGTGTATGACGTCCCCATAGGAGAGATCCGGCCGCTTCTTCCACTTGGTTTCTTCGGCATTCAGGACCAAATCGTTCATCGAGAGCATGCCTTGGAGAACGCCGTCCTCATCGACAACCGGAAGCCGGCGGACTTTCTCTCGTTTCATGATATCGAGCGCTGTGTGAATGTCATCGGTGTCCCGGCAGGTACAAGCTTTTCCAGAGACGGTCTCCCGCACGGTAATTGCCGATGCAAGTTTGTTCCGTGTGGCCACCGCCATGCAAATGTCGCGGTCCGTGATCACGCCGAGCACTTTTCCTTCTACATTCAGTACGGGCAGCACTCCGCAGTCGCCGTCCCACATCATCTTGCCCACCACCGCGAGATTGGTGTCAGGACCACAGCATTGCGCATCGCGAGTCATGATGTCTTGAACCTTCATACGTCACCTCCATCGCTTATCGCTCCCACTTCACCCGGATGAATTGCTCACCTTCGTCGTAATGGAATGAAAAGTCGCCTTCGTAGGCATGATGCAGCGTTTCGCCAATTCCACGGGGCAGATGCGTGTCGGTCGTGGCAACAACCAGTGCCTCGCCTTGCTGCTCGATGCTCATGATCCGAGAAAGGGGGTGCTCCGCTTTCTCCTTCGCCTCGGTGTTGCGGACGACCCCCAGGATTTCCTCTTTGTGGTCAAGAAGAAAGGGCCCTGCGATAGTCAGAATTCCTTGGGGGGACTTGTCACGAATCCGGTGACAGGCCGGGCACAGCGAGTCATGGGCCCCAGGAGGTCGGGTCTCCCAGGTCCACCGGCCTTTATGGAACACAGCCCCGCATTGGGGACAGGCGGTCGGCTCCTTCAGCTTTCCTCGAGCTTTATAGGTGTCGTGCTGGTGTTCCTGATAGGTACGGTCCTTGCGGGCTGCCCCTCCGGAACGGAAAGGAGGTCCTTTTGTCATCACGTGCTCCTTTCAATGGCTGTGACCCGAATCCGGGTTAGGTGTATGACGGCTGATTGTTTCCGCGCAAAGCCGAAGCTGCTGCCGCCAGGTATCGGATCACGCCTGCATCCTCCACCTGGGTGAAGTCCTCATAGTGATTGCCGACAGCGAAGAACGGCTCAGGCGTTATCAGCACCACAAGCTCATCCACTTCCTCTCTGACTCGGCTGAGCGTGTCCCGCGGACCAACTGGAATGGCTGCGACCAGCCGCTGCACGCCGAGTCCCCTCAAGGCCTTGGCTGACGCAAGGAATGTGGCGCCAGTTGCGATACCGTCATCTACCAGCAACACCGTTCGCTCGGTGAGCGCCGGCAGCGGCCGTCCCTGCCGGCATAAGATTTGTCGTCGGGCGATCTCATCTTGCTGCGCTCGTATCGCTTTCTCTAGATATGCAGTGGATGAAGAGAACGCACGGAGAACCGCCTGTGCCTCAGGATTAAGAAAAACGGAGCCTGTCTCGGTGACCGCACCGATGGCGTACTCAGGATGCTCCGGCGCCCCAAGCTTGCGTGTGATGAAAACATCCAGCGGGAGGCGGAGGGCTAGGCTGAGCGCATAGCCCACCGCCACACCACCTCGGGGCAAAGCCAGGATAAGGCCGGACGGGTCATCGCGATACGCACCCAATCGCTTGGCCAAAAGCAGTCCAGCCTCTTCACGATTCCGGAACACAGGTTTTCTCCCAGCCGACCATGTGTCGAGCCGATTGTTGGAGGTTTGGCAACTCAGACCTCCACATGGCGTGTCGTGTCGCTCCTGACCATGAGGTCACTTCACGCCGGTCAGGAAAATGGCGAGCAGGGCGAGACCCACAATGAGCCACCACAGTTTTCTTGCCGATCGAGGAGAGCGCTGGGCCTCGTCGTCCAGATACTTGGGCAGTGGGACGTCCAGATACCGTGGCCTGCTTTGCATGGTCCGCCTCCGCTTCTGAGGGGCTATTAGCCGACTTTCACCTCGATGCTCTTGGGCTTGGCCTTCTCAGACTTAGGCACGTGTACCTTTAGGATGCCGTCTTTGCTCTCCGCCATGACCTTAGTCGCGTCGGCGTCATCCGGAAGGGTAAAGCTCCGCGTAAAGCTGCCGTAGGCCCGCTCCACACGGTGGTACTTCTTGCCCTTCTCTTCTTTCTCGTACTTCCGCTCTCCCGTGATCGTCAGGACATCATCATGGACGGTCAGTTTGATGTCCTCCTTCTTGACCTCAGGCAGTTCGGCCTTGATCAGGTATTCCTTCTCGTCTTCCGTGATGTCCACCAGCGGGGCCCACTCGGCCACCGTCATGACCTCCTTGTCCC
>CAYJUP010000022.1:0-17065 GCA_964373365.1 uncultured Nitrospiraceae bacterium | reverse complement strand
GGTATCCAAGGAAAACCAGACATCCTCATGAGCCGCCGGGCTACATCGCGAGCCGAGACCCTGAATGTCGTTGTAGAAAATAGGGGAATCTTGCCGGGGAATGCAAACCCCCGCTAGATCGCGAACTCGGCCCACAAGACGGTGTGGTCCGAGGCGGTCGCCGCTTGTCTGGGCCGCATGTCCACCTCAACGGTTGTGCACTTGTCCGCGAGCGGCTTGGTCGCCAGGATGTGGTCAATGCGCCACCCCTTGTTGGCTTTCACGGAACTGGGCTGGCGATAGTCCCAAAACGTGTATTGCAGGCGGTTGGGATAGAGCTTGCGGAAGACGTCCACAAACCCCCAGGAGACCGTCTCCTTATAGGCGCGGCGCACGTCTTCGTGGAAGCAGACATGCATGAGGTGCTTCTCGGGACTGTGCACGTCCAGCGGTTCCGGCGCGACGTTCACATCCCCGCACCAAATGGCCGGCTTGCTCGGCGCAAGATGCTTGTCGAAGTAGGCGCGCAACCGCTGAAACCATTTCAGCTTGTAGGCGTACTTCGGAGAATCAATTTTGAAGCCTTGAGGCACGTAGGTGTTGACGATCGGGATCCCCTTGATCACCACCCGGAGGAGTCGCGTGTCATCGGGATCCCCTCCGTCATCAAACCCATACCACACCGCCTCAGGGGCGGCCCGGCTCAACACGGCGACGCCGTTATAGGCCTTCATCCCGCGAAACGTCACCTGGTAGCCGGAGGAGGCCAGATCGAGCAGAGGAAAGTCCTCATCTTGCACCTTGGTTTCCTGCAGGCAGAGCACGTCGGGCTTGTGGCGTTCGAGCCAGCTCAAAATGACGGGGAGGCGCTTGCGTAGGGAATTGACGTTGAACGTGGCAACTTTCATCTGGCCATTCTTCCGCTGTCCCACTCCGGTTGGCTGCTAGCGAGGGTACACCGAACGCGCTTGTCGGTCCACTCCTGCCTATCTGGAGGGGGAACTCTTCTGCGGAGCGCGATTCCCTGGTTCGCCTTGGCACGCTCCCTTCCTCAACGCTTTAGGGGTGGAGGGAGGGACGAAGCATCAGGTCGAAACGGCAGACGCGTGACTCCGGCTCAAACTCGTGTCCGGGCGGTTCCGGCTCGACAATCACGCGCTGACGCTCGTCGGGCGGGATCGCTCTGAAGATACGATCTTTCTCCAGATAAGGGTCGCCGGCGAAGTACATCTGTGTCGTCAGCTCCTGAAACCCCCGTCGGTGCACCTTGAAGTGGACGTGTGAGGGTCTGGTCCAAAACAGCCCCGCCGGGTACTGCCCCGGGAGAACCGTTTTGAAGGAATAGCGGCCTTCCTGATCCGTCGTGTCGTAGCCCCAATACTGAAAATTCGGATCAAGCGGCGCGCGGTTGTCTCGATCATCCGGATGGTTGTAGCGCCCGCTTGCCGCCGCCTGCCAAACCTCCACGAGCGCGCTTTCGAGCGGGCGGCACTGCTCGTCCCGAACCTGGCCAAGGATGTAAATGAGCTGCCCCGCGGCCCGGCCCGGTCTGCCCTTCACGCGCGTAAGGTCATTGTCTTTCTCCGGCTGATCCTGAACGGGGTAATAGGGTCCCTCCGTCTGGGGAGGCGTGAGCAGGCACAGGTCTCGGATCGTCCGCCCCAGCGCCGGCGAATAGGCCAGCACTCCCGCCCCCGCGACGAACGCACCGAGCATCTGACGTCTTGACACCAGCCTGGCCGCATTGAGCATCGTCGCTTCTTCGTTTTGGCGATCGCTCGGCATACGACACTAGATTACATCGGCTGATCGTCGGACCGGTTGGCCGCGGCTTTGGCCCTTCTCATTCCGCCCTGAACCATTTTAAATTCAAACAGCCGGCATTCCAGCGCGCCGTTGAACAGCGGCGTCCGGCGGGTGGCCGATAATCGGACCAGGGTGGGCAGGCGCAGGTCGGCGGTGAAGATATACGCGCGCCAGCCGGCGAAATAGTGCTTCAGCCGATCGCCCAGGCGCGGATAGAACTCGGCTAGTTCCGTCTGTGCTCCGGTTCGCACCCCATAAGGCGGGTTCATGATCAGCACCCCTTCCTCGGCCGGCGGCTTGAGGTCCAGCACGTTGACCTGTTTCACCTTCACCACTCCGGCCAGCCCGGCCGCTTCGAGGTTGGCCCGCGCCGCTTGGAGCGCCGCCCCGTGCAGGTCGCTTCCGTAAATGGCGAGAGGAACACGCGGCGCTTGCCGCGCCTGGCTTGCTTGGCACAGCGCGAGCCAGGCACGCTGGTCAAAGTTATTCAGTTTTTCGAAGGCGAAACTGCGTCCCAACCCCGGGGCGACGTTGAGCGCCATAAGCGCGGCTTCCAGGACGATTGTGCCGCCCCCGCACATCGGGTCCAGCAGGGCCTGCTCCCCGCTCCAGCCGGACAGTCGCAGAATCCCGGCCGCCAGGTTTTCGCGCAGGGGCGCCTCGGCGCTGACTTTGCGCCACCCGCGCTTGAACAATGCGTCGCCCGAGGTATCGAGGTACAGGGTCAAGCCGCTGCGGTCCAGAAAGGCGTCGATGCGGATGTCTGGCTTATGGGTATCCACGCTCGGGCGGACCCGGGTGAACGCGCTGAAGCGATCGCACACGGCGTCCTTGATCCTGAGGGTGACGAAATCCAGACTTTTGAGCGGACAGTGCTGCGCGCTCACCTTCACCTTGATCGTGTGGCGGGCTGAGAACCAGTCACGCCAGGGCAGGCTATACGCGGCCTGATAAATATCCTGTTCAGTGCGATAGCGGCCGTGAAAGACGCGCCAGAGCACCCGGCTGGCAATCCGGCTTTCCAGGTTCGCCTTGTAACAGAGATCAAATGGGCCCGAAAACTGGACCCCGCCATGGGTGGCGACACTGGCCTGCGCCCCCCATTGCTCCAGCTCGTCACGGAGCACGCCCTCCAACCCCCGGGGGCAAGGCGCAAAGAAGGTCTGGGTTGCTTTTCGATCCATGTCCGGATTGTACCGCGGAAGCGCCTGCGGCTTCAGTCGCTGCGAGGTCTTGTTGAGCAGCGTTCAACTGGCCGCAGGCCGCTCCAGCCTAAGGCAGGACCGAAACGAGGACCACATCATTTCGCGGCAGGCCCGCCACCGCCGAGCACACACCAGACGCGACGCGTCCCTGACTTCTGGTCGGTGACCGCTTCGCCACTGAAGAAGCTCATTTGCCAGGCGGTGATGTCATCGCTGGTGGACGGCGTGGTCGACCAGTAGATCGCCGACTTGATGTTGGAAAAGGGGTGGCCTTGGGGGAGGGCTGGGTCCTTCTGCGAGGGATCGATGAGGCTCTTCAGCTCTTGCACCGAAGGGGCACGCCACCCCTTCTGGCCACCGACCGTCTTCGTAGGACAGCGAGCGACCGACGCGCTCCAGACGTCATGGATAAGATCCGGCGACTGCTCCCAAATGAGGCCGGTCGTATTGTCTTTCACCGCTTCGCCCCCCATCACCAGGGTAAACCGCTCAGACGACGGCGGGGTCTCAGCCCACGCCGTCGGGGCCTGACCCACCATAACAACCGCCAGGGCCACAAGCCCCAGCGCCACCCCCGCTATCCTGTTCCCCAGACCGTCACGCATTGCTTCCTCTCTGCCCAGTGGGATTGTGACCCGCCGACTCTAGGACGAGCAGCTCACCACGATCTTCCGGCCCCCGTCCGGAGGGGGAGCCGCATACTGGCCCATGTCAGGTCGCTCCGTGTACGGATCGCGCAGGAGCTCCAACAGGCGGTCGATCTCCGAAAAGTCCCGCTGTTCAGTGGCGCGCGCGATCGCGGTTTGGGCCAGATGGTTGCGCAGCACGTACTTCGGATTAACCCGGTTCATGCGCCGCTTGCGCTCCGCGTCTCGACTGCCATCCGCCCGAAGCCGCTCACGGTACCGCTCGGCCCAGGCCTCGAAATCCTCCCGCCTGATGAACAGATCCCGCAGCGTGGTGTTGTTCGCGTCAGGGCCCTGTTGGAAGTCGCCCAGGGCGCGGAAGAAGTTCGTGTAGTCCACGCGGTTGACCTGCAGGATGTCCAGCAACACGCTTACCAGCTCAGCGTCCTCAGGCTGGTTTTCCTGGAGACCCAGTTTGCGCCGCATCAGGTCGGTGTAGTGGTCGGCAATGGCCGGCGGGTAGGCATCCAGCGCGGCCTGGAGCTCCTCCTGAGGCGCAAGAGGCAGCAGGGCCTGGGCCAAACACTTTAAGTTCCAATGGCCGATGTGCGGCTGGCGATCGAAGGCGTAGCGGCCCCCGTGATCGGAGTGGTTGCAGACAAAGCCGGGGTTAAACTCATCCAGGAAGCCGTACGGCCCGTAGTCCAGGGTGAGTCCCAGGATCGACATGTTGTCCGAGTTCATGACTCCGTGCGCGAAGCCCACGGCCTGCCATGTGGCGATGAGCTGCGCGGTGCGAACCACCACTTCGGTGAGCAAGCGTGGGTATCGGTCGTCCGCCCCCACCAGATGGGGGAAGTAGTGGGCGATCACGTGGTCGGCTAATCGGGCGAGGTGCTCGTGCTGCCGGCGATAGTAGAACACCTCAAAGGTCCCGAACCGCACGTGGGTGGGCGCCATGCGCACCAGCATCGCTCCCGTTTCGGTCGTCTCCCGATACACTTCGGCGTCGCTCCCGACGATACACAGGGCCCGGGTGGTGGGAATCCCCAGGCCGTGCATGGCCTCGCCGCACAGGTACTCGCGGATGCTGGAGCGCAGGACGGCGCGCCCGTCTCCATCGCGCGAGTACGGAGTCTGGCCGGCTCCCTTCAGATGCAGATCCCATTTTTCTCCGGAGTGATTGCGGACCTCCCCCAGCAGGATGGCCCGCCCATCCCCTAGTTGCGGGACGTACACCCCGAACTGATGGCCGGAGTACAGCATGGCGATGGGTTGGCTCCCGGGCAGGAGCCGGCTGCCGCTGAAATATTCCACGAATTCCGGACGCTTGACCTCGTCAGGGTCCAGGTCGATGAGTTCCGCGGCGGCGGGGTTGAAGCTCACCAGGTAGGGCTCGGGAAACGGGGTTGGAGCCAGCTCCGCATAAAAGGCGGCCGGCAGGCGTGCATAGGTGTTGTCGAATTGCAGGTCTTCCAGTTTTCGCAGTACTCGCATACCGCCATTATGGCCTGAGCGGCTGCGCCGTTCAACCTCAAGAGAATTGAGAGCGCCGCTTCAGATGCTCGGCCGCCAATCTTTACTGGAGCCCGCCTCTCTTGTCATGGGCGCCCCGATTGTCTACAATAGGGCCCTCTTCGGCTGGAGAAGGGTGGAGGCAGATGTGAAGGGGCTACGGTTCGAACAGCTCGGGAATGGGCATTACTACAAAGTCGTGCTGCACATCGGCAGCACGTATGTCCCGGTCAGTGATGAAACCGTGGAGGACCTGAAAGCCAAAAGCCTCTTGCCGGCCGAACGATTTCTCGAGTTCCTCATCGACAAGGTCGGGTATTCCTCCTACCTCAAAGAGCAGATCCGGGCTGAACTGAAGAGCGCCGGCGACCCCATCACGCAGATTACCGTGCTCCAAGGCGCCATCCGCGAGCTCTAATCAAGGTGAGGGGAGGTTCGATGTTCGGGGTTCGACGTTGCAGAACCCAGCACTTCGAGCCTGACTCAACCTTGCCCTCAGTCTCAACCTTTCTCATTTTCAGACGTCCCACGTGTTTCCTTCCTTGAACAGATCGTTCATGATCCGGCTCTTCTGCTCCGGGTCCTTCTCCAGCTTGAGCGCCTGCGCGTAGTTCTCCATCGCCATCTGCTGCTTGCCCCGTGCGGCGTAGATTCGCGCGATGCCCAAATAGGCCCTGGCGTCTTCCGGATTGTTCTTGAGCGCCCTGCTGAAGCATTCCATGGCCTCCTGCTTCCGGTCCTTTTCAAAGAGCATCCAGCCGATCGCGGTTTCTGCCGGCGCGAAGGTCGGGTCCGCCCGTAGGACCTCCTGGTACTCATTCATCGCCAGGTCCTTTCGGCCTTTGGTTTCGTACACGCCCGCGAGAGCAAAGTGCACCTCGGCGTCACGAGGGTTCAACCGGAGCGCCTCCTTGTATTCGAGGAGCGCGGGCTCCACCTTTCCCTGCTCCGCCAGGGCGCAGGCGAGGTTGGCGTGCGCGACGGGATCGTTCGGGGTCAGTCGGATGACTTCCCGATATTGAGGAATCGCCATCTCCAATTGGCCTTGCTCCTGATAGGCCACGCCCAGGTTCGTTCTTGCGGTGACGTAGGAGGGATCCAGCTTCACCGCCTCACGGTACTCCTTGATAGCCATCTCGTTCCGGCCCACACGTTCGTGAATCTGCGCGAGAAAGAAGTGGGGGTACGCCGCGTCGGGGGCCAGCTTGATGGCTTCCTTGTACCGGTTCACCGACTGCTCGGACTGTCCGGACTGCGAGAGGAAGAGGCCCGCCACGAGCTGAACATTCGCCTGATCCGGATGTTCTTTGAGCATCGCCTCGGTCCAAGCCCGGACTTTCTCGATGTCGTCGGCCTCCTGAAGCGAGCTGGCGTGGGTCTTCCAGGCCTCGCGGACCTCTCCTCTGATGAGGTGCACGACGTTCAACGCGAAGTGCGGCCGCGGGTCCTTGTGTGAAGTTCGCATGAGGTCCTCGGCCCAGGCAGTCGCCTCCTTGAACACCGAGGACCAGTCTCCCCGAACGATCGCGTCCTGGATGAGTTTGGCGTAATCCATTTTTCTCTGGGTGATATGAACTTCGGGAGGGACGTTCGCCAGCGTCTTGTCAGGGATGCTTCTTGTCTTTGTGTTTGACCGGGGTCGTCGTGGATTCCGGCAACTCCACACCGACGAAGTGTCGGTAGACCAGCTCACCCCCGTACCAACCCTGCACGCCCGTGAGGGCTGCGCCGATCACGTTCACGATGACCGGCATCGCGACGGACCCGCCGGCCGGGATCTCCCCCCAATTCCGCAGCGCCACGTTCAACCCCTGGACCACCAGGAGGCCGATGCCGAAGACCAGATGGGAGGTGGCAGGACGCCGCGCGTCTTTCTGTTCCCGCATGACCGCCAGAAAATCGGGCAGCCCGGTCGCTGCCGCGCCAACATGTGTGACCAGCCCGAACACGATCGCCCAGTAGGCCATCCGAAACCAAAAAGCCTCATGGAGCATGAGATACAGGCCATCGCACACCAGTGCCGAAGTGTAAAGCCCGATCGGAAAGCTCACCACCATCGCGTGGATCGGATGCCCGGCAAACTGCAGGCGGCTTTTCATGGCAACAGACGCCTCTCAGAAAATCCATTAAACAGAATGCTAGTATAGCATCGGGAGCCACCCCTTGCTACCGCGCTAGGCTGTCTTCCTCGTCCGGCGGCGTCGCCCGGATCTGCTCCCCCAGGAAAGGATAGCGCTCGGCGATCCTCTGCTTCATCTCCCAGGCCACCGTGCGGTAGGACCAATGCCCCTTTACACCCGAGCGCAACCGCGAAATATACTCCGCCTCGGCGTAATCCATCTTGAACAGGCAACGAACCTTGAAGCCGAAGGGGATCGCGTAGAGGGCTGCCTCTTGATGGGATTTGCGCAACTGCTCGATGTCCGTCTTCACCGCGTCCATCGCGGCGCGGTCGTCGGCGTCCAGCCCGGCTTCGATCAAGGCCGGCGGCACCTCATAGCCATGCTGAGTCGTGAAGTTCTGCTGGACCTGCTGGCAGCGGCGGTGCCGGTGCAGGTCCCGCCAGCCTCCGATGTCCATCAGGACATCGAACACGAACGAATAGCCGCAGCGGAACTCCTTGATCAGTTCGTCATAAGAGCCCCTCTTCCTGAGCGCGACTTCGACCGTCTCTTGCTTCTGCTTCTCGGTCCAGTCCCGCACCACCGCCAGGATGTTCCGGTAGGGCGCTTGGCTGGTCCGATAGAGCAGCGTCGCGGTGAGCTCGTCCAGCGGGTGATGGGGCTCGACCAGCTCGACGCTATCGACTTTCGTCCAAGCAGAGGGCTGATCCAGACCAGCGGTTTTCATGACCTCGCGCGCATGATGGGCCAGGTCGGTATAGACCTCGGCCTGGTAGGGACTCGGTTTCGCGTGGCGGGCCAGCGTCGGTGCCAGCGGCTCCGCCAAGCCTGCCTGTTGGCCCGAGAGTTCGCCCCAGAGGTTGACCGGCGGGCGTCGGCAGGCTTCGGCCAGCTCCTCCCCGATCGCGCGCAATTCCCGCAGTTGGGACGACAGCAGCCGGGTGATCTGTTTCTCCAGTGTCCGGATGCTCACCACCTGCCCGACGTTCGTGCGCGCTGAGATTGGGAGCAGGTAACGCGTGACATCGAAGGCACGGGCGGCGATGGTCCTGGTATAGTCGGCGGGTTTCATACTCTCGGGCCGCGGCTCGCGCTCCGAAAGAAACTTCGTCAAGGGCTCGTGGAGGAGCGAATACGCGTTCGACAGGCTGCTGATGATGCCCTGGTAGGTCCCTTCGCTTTCTGTGCCGCGGACCGAGTCCGGCACAAAGCATCCGCCGTGCGCGAAGTTCTGGTAACGGCTGGATTTCGCCTGGCCGTCCCAGAGCGGTTCGTCTTCGAGTCGGATGGCCGCCAGCTCGGAGATGTGCTCGAAGCACATGATGACGTGGCCCAGGTCCGCGATCGACGCGTGCCCGTAAGCAAAATAGAACTGCTCCCAGAACTTCTCGGAGGAATGGGCGTGCACCCACCGGATGCTGTCCTCAATCGAGTCCGGGGAACGGCTATAGCGCGCCAGCGCGTAGGCCGACTTCTCCGGCGGCATCGGGGCGACGGCGATCACGCGGCGGGCGGGTTCGCCAGTGGCCATGACGGCCCCCAATGAAAAATTCAAAATTAAAAATGCAAACCATGGTAGGCCAATTTATCATTTTGCATTTTACATTTCTCATTGCGCGCTCCCGAAGAGCGCCCACGCAGCACCCAATGCGAGCGCCGTGTTGGCGATGGTGGCCAGAAAATACACGACCACCGGCTTCCAGCCGACCTTGGCAAACTCCCCGAACGCCAGTTCCAGGCCGATGCAGACGAAGGCCGCCGTCAGGAACCAGTTGCGCAGGGGAACGATGGCGCCCGTGACCTGATCGGGTGCGAGCATGCCCAACGTCGTGATCAATGAGGCGGCCAGGAACCCCAGGACGAACTTCGGGAATCACGTCCAGATTTCTCGGGGGTCGGGCTTCCGGTCGGGCCTGACGCTCGATGACCACCACCCAATAGAGCGCCAGGAAGAAGGCGGCGAATCCGATCAGCGCGTTCTGGGACAGCTTCACCACCGACGCCACTTTCATGGCGGCCTCGCTGTGGATCGCGCCGGCCCCCACCACGGCCGCCGTCGTGTCGATGTTGCCGCCGATCCACGCCCCCGCCACGTCCGGCGACAGGTCCATGGACTTGGCCGCGTACGGCTGAATCAACATCAGGGGAAGCGCGAAGACGATCACCAGCGTCGCCACGTACGCCAGATGCTCCTTCTTGGCCAGCACCGCGCCGGCCGCCGCGATCGCAGCAGACACCCCCCAGATCGACACCGACGCCGCCATCAGCGCGCGCAGCTTCGCCTCCAGCCCAAACCACCCCGCCAGAAACCAGGTCAAAAAGAAGACCGCGGTCACGATGACGACCGCCTGGACCATCCCCTTGGCTCCGATCCTGAGGATATCCGCGAAATTGATCGTGGCGCCCATGAGGACCAGTCCGGTCTTCAAGAAGAACTCGGTCCGGAACGCGGCGCTGAGCTGCTCCTGCGCGCCGGCCGTGGTGATCATCAGATTCCCCACCAGTCCGAGGCCGACCGCTCACAGCGGATACTCCAGCAACTCTCGGCCCAGCCAGATCTTGCTCGCCTGCGTGAACCGATTCGCCAGCAGCGCCAGCGCGATGACGAGCAGAAACGAGAGGATGATCAGAAGCGGCGGAATCGACCCCGGCGTGGCGATCGTGCCATCCGGCCAAGAGAGCTGCGTCTCGGCGTCCGTCCTGCTCACCACTTGACCTTCGCTTCGCTCACCAGGGCACCTGCCCGACGAGCCGCACAACCACCAGGCTTATCAGGCCCAATCCCACCAGAACGGCCAGCCAGTCCTCGCTCATGCCAAAACCTCAATAATGACTGTGGGGGGCAGAATTCCGTCCTGTCGTTCCGCGTTCATCATTCCGCGTTCACCGTTTCCTGGGTAGCGCCGCACTATACCTCCGGCCCTCACTGTTCGCAAGAGAGTGCGGAGCGGCAGCCTTTATGGCTCTCTGCATCTGCCTCCCGTTATGTCGAAACCCTCCGTGCCCATCCCTTCCCTCCGAGGCATGACGGAACAATAAAGGAGGCCATCGCCATAGTGCCGCCAGCGGCCGGCGGCAACGCGTTGACTTGGTAGAGGGTGGCCAGTATAGTGCCTCCTGTCCAGCTTCGCAGGCACGTGCTGGATGGAGAAGGCGATGATTCGCGGCATCAAGGGCGTCAAGGACATTCTTCCGGATGAGATCGCGCGCTGGCAGACCATTGAAGGCGAGGCCCGACGTCTCTCGCTAGTGTACGGCTATCAGGAAATCCGCGTGCCCGTCTTTGAGGTGACAGAGCTGTTCGCGCGAAGTATCGGGTCGAGCACCGATATCGTCGAGAAGGAGATGTATACCTTTCAGGATCGGGACGGGAAGTCCCTCACGCTCCGGCCGGAGGCCACCGCCGGGGTGGTCCGGTCCTATATCGAGCACAATCTCGGGGCTTCCCCGGCATCCCAGAAGCTCTTTTATCTCGGGCCCATGTTCCGTCATGAACGTCCTCAAGCCGGGCGGCTCCGGCAATTTCACCAGTACGGCGTAGAGTCGTTCGGGAGCAAGAGCCCGCTGGCGGACGTCGAGGTGATCTCGCTGCTGTGGCGCTTCCTGACAGGCCTGGGCCTTCCCGACCTGACGCTGGAGATCAACAGCCTGGGCGACGCCTCCGACAGGCCGGCGTACAAGGCGGCTCTGCTCGAATTCCTGAAAAAGCGGGAAGAGCGATTGTGCCAGAACTGCCGCCGCCGGATGGGGACCAATCCGCTGCGCGTGCTCGACTGCAAGACTCCTGGGTGCAAGGCTGCCACGGAGGACGCCCCGCAGATCTCCGATCATCTCTCGCCGGGCTCCCGCCAGCACCTCCGGGACGTGCAAGCCAGTCTGGGTGACCTTGGCATTCCCTATACTCTCAACCCGAGGCTCGTGCGCGGGCTGGATTACTATACCCTGACGGCCTTCGAGGTGACCTGTCGCCATTTGGGCGCCCAGAACGCGGTTGGGGCGGGCGGGCGCTATGACGGCCTTGTTGAGGCGCTGGGCGGACCGAGCACGCCCGCTGTCGGATTTGCCGTAGGTCTTGAGCGGGTGTCGCTCATGCTTCCCGATGCGGCCATACCGTCACCACAGAAGATGGTCTTCGTGGCGGCGTTCGGTCAGCAAGGGGTGGCTGTCGGCACGCGCGTTCTTGATGAGCTGAGGGCTCTCGGCGTGCGGGCTGACACCGATTATCGCGCCACCACGTTGAAGGCTCACCTGCGGCAAGCCGACCGCCTCGGCGCTGCGTTCGTGGTGATCATCGGGGACGACGAGGCGGCGAAAGGCAACCTCCTAGTCCGCAACATGCGCACGAAAGAGCAGGAAGAACTTCCTCATCTGACCGCTGCACGGACTCTCGCCTCGCGTCTCAAGACCGTCTGACTTTGGCTCGATTTTCCAGTTGACATTCCCAGCGAAAAAAGAGTACGTTATTCACAGAGTTGAATGAATTGTAACATATTGATTTTATTGAGTTTACAGTATCTGTTTGACTAATAAGTTCGCATGGAAAAGAAGAAGCTCGGAATTCTGTTATCCACCCCGCCGTCCCATCCCAACGTGACGACCGTTGCACGCCTCTGCAGGGAAGCCCTCGACTCCGATGTCGACGTCTATTTGTACTTAATTGATGAAGGTGTGATGAACTTACGTGACAGTCGGTTGCTACAACTCTCGTCCGCAGGGGCGAAGTTTTTTGTCTGCGCGTATGGGTGTCAACGTCACGCTGTTCCCACCAATAGCCTCGACGAAGGGGTCACGTTGTGTGGTCTCGTCATCCTTTCCAATATAGTGAACGGGTGCGATCGGTTTGTCGCCTTTAATTAGCTCGGGCTCCATCGGAGATGCATGCCCCCTAGTGTCGTTGTGGTGATTCATGAGGATCCTCTCAAAACACACCGTGCTGTTGAAGCCCTTCGTATCGCCCTTGGACTCAGCACGGGGGATAACCCATTGACGATTGTCCTGCTTGATCGTGCACCCTTGCTTCTGACAGAGGATCTTGGTGATGTGTTGGATGTGGAAGTTCTTGAGAAGTATCTGCCTTCTCTGAAACAGTTAAAAATTCCGTTTGTCGTCCCAATAGGCACACGCTCACAATTTGAGCTAGATCCAGGATTTGAGGTCCGTGAGGCCTCGACTGACGACATTGAATCGCTGATGGCTTCCAGTGACCGCGTCCTCGTGTTCTGATCCGCTTGAAAGCTATGTTGCGAAAGGTTCTCTACATCCTCAGCAAAGATCCGATTCAGTTTTCGGACGCCCTACTTCCGAAGGACCCTCCTCCCGACAACGACATCTCAGTCATTCTCATTCAGGAGGGCGTTTCCCTTAAGAAAGTACCGGGGACTCATATCTACGCACTCTCCGACGACGCTGCCTCCAGAAACGTCGTTCCCTCATTTCCTACGATTTCGTATCGCGACATGTTGGAGATGATCTTTGATGCCGATGCGGTGGTTGCGTTGTAATTGTGAATGATAGACCTGCTTATTTCCGGATCAGGTGTACTAATCTAAAGAAGTCGTAGGAATAGGAGAAGGAGTAAGAGCTGTGAATGTTGGGTGCAACATAGAACCAATTGAAGCGGAAGAGAGCATTCTAATTCCTCGTACTAGAAAAGGACTCTGTAACCGTCTTATAAGGTGTGAGGGAAGCACTGATAACCTGTGAAAGGACCAAGATGGTGAAATCGTACCGATGAACGCGGGGCTAAGCAGGACGGAATGGTACACCCTCTCTATAACACCGTGCATGAATAAGTAAAGACATATCAATAACTTATATATCCACAGATGTTGATAAGGCTGTGTATAACAGGAGGTTTTCCATCATGGGGGGCGATGCCGTTTGGGATAAGGCGCTGGCTTACATTGAGGGTAAGGTTCCTAAACAAGTGTTCGACACTTGGTTTATACCCGTGCGTTTTCAGGGTATCCAGGATTCGTCCGCACGCATCGAGGTGCCAAATAAATTCTTTGGGGAATGGTTGGGACAGCATTACGGGAACCTCCTCTCGGAGGCTTTATCAGCCGTTCGCGGTGGAAGCGAGGTAGACGTGGCGTTCGTAACGAGCCAGAAAGCACAAGGCCGGCAGACACCCCCGCCGGTAACCCGAGGCGTTCAACTGAAGCGCGAGCGGAGGATGGTAAACCTGAACCAGAAATACACATTCGCGAGTTTCGTGGTCGGCGCGAGCAACCAGTTTGCGCATGCTGCTAGCATGGCGGTCGCCGAAGCCCCCGCCCAAGCCTACAATCCGATGTTCCTCTACGGAGGTGTCGGACTGGGCAAGACCCACTTACTGAACGCGATCGGCAACCATGTCGCGGAACGATTAGATGTGCGGATTGCGTATGTCACGACAGAGCAGTTCACGAACGAGGTGATCAACTCAATCCGCTACGACAAGATGATCGAGTTGCGGAAGCGCTATCGGACCATCGACATGTTGCTGATTGACGACATTCAGTTTCTCGCCGGGAAAGAGCGGACCCAGGAGGAATTCTTCCACACGTTCAACGCGCTGTATGAAGCCCGGAAACAGATCGTGCTTTCCAGCGATCGCTTCCCGAAGGAAATGCCGGACATCGAAGAGCGCCTTCGCTCACGGTTCGAGTGGGGCCTGATCGCCGACTTGCAACCGCCGGACGTGGAGACACGCATCGCCATCCTGCGCAAGAAGTCCGAGGATGAAGCGGTCGGCTTGCCGGAGGACGTGGTGCAGTTCCTGGCCGCAAACATGAAGAGCAACGTCCGGGAGTTGGAGGGCTCGTTGGTCCGAGTCGGGGCGTATTCCTCCTTGACAGGGCAGGCCATCACGTTGGACATGGCCAAGAACGTGCTGCGGGACATCATCGGCGAGAAAAAGAAGATTATCACGATGGACGATATCGAGGAAGCGGTGGCCACGCGGTTTCACGTGAAAATCGCCGAGATGAAATCGCGGCGGCGGAGCAAGACGCTGGTGCATCCGAGGCAGATTGCGATGTACCTTTGCCGAGAACTCACCGACGCCTCATTTCCAGAGATTGGACGTCACTTCGGCGGCAAGGACCACACGACGATCATCCATGCCTGCAAGAAGATCGCAAAGGCCAAAGGGACGGACGGCGCGCTGAACTCCGCGCTGGAGAGCCTGAAGAATCAAATCACCAAGGGGTAACGAGCCGGAATGGGGAGATAACCCGATGAAGCTACGAATCGCACGGGACGAACTGTTGACCGGCCTGCAGAGGGTGCAGGGCGTGGTGGAAAAGCGGAACACCATGCCCATTCTCTCCAACATTCTTCTGGAAGCCAAGTCGGACGGGGTGGACATCCTCGCGACCGACCTGGAGATCGGCATGCGAGGGCTGTACAAGGCGGCGGTTCACGAGCCCGGCTCCGTCACGCTGTCCGCGCGCAAGCTGTACGAAATCCTGAAAGAACTGAGAGAGGGCGAGATCGAGATCACCGTGGGCGACAACAATTGGGCGACGATCCAGGCCGGGAAGAGCCTGTTTAAGATTGTCGGTCTCCCCAGCAGCGAGTACCCGGCCATGCCGGCGATCGAACGCGAGGGCTTGACCCCGTTAGCGGGGGTGGGGTTGGTCGAGTTGATCCGAAAGACGTTGTTCGCAGTCGGAGATAACGACGCCCGCTACATCCTCAACGGGCTGCTTGTGACTCTCACCACGTCCGAGAAGAAAACGACGCTCCGGCTTGTCGGGACCGATGGCCACCGGTTGGCGGTGGCCGAGCAGGAGGTGGGCGCGACGGCGAGCAAAGACGCGCCTCGGGAGATCAAGGCGATCATTCCCAAGAAGGCGGCCCATGAAATGCGGCGCCTGCTGGAAGAAGGAGACGGCGAGCCGCTGATCGGGTTCACGAAAAATTTGATGATCTTTCGCAAGAGCGGCCTGCTCCTGACTTCGCGGCTGATGGAGGGCAATTACCCCAACTACCAGCAGGTGATTCCCAAAGACAAGGAGCAGGACAAGCGCGTCGTGGTGGCGAGGACGGAGCTGGAGGGCGCGCTCCGCCGGGTCGCGGTGCTCTCGCGTGACAAGACGAATGCGGTGAAAATGACGCTCGTGAAAGGGCGCATGACGCTGTTTTCAAACAACCCGGACTTCGGCGAGGCGACCGAGGAGCTGTCAGCGCGCTATGGAGGGGAGGCGCTGACCACCGGCTTCAACGCCCGGTACCTGTTGGACGTGCTGGGCGTGATGGATGGAGAGTCGGTCACCCTGCAGATGGACACCCCGCTGAGTCCCTGCCTGATTCGAGAGCCGGGCAACACGGGCTTTGCGTGCGTGGTGATGCCGATCAAGGTGTAAGGCAAGGCAAGAGGTGCTGGGCGAGAGGCACTGGAGGAAGGCTATGGGCACGGGGCTAGAGGCAATGGGACAAACTTTTCCTTCCTGCATCATGCCCAGAGCCCCTAGCCTATTGCCCATAGCCTCGCGCCTATCTTCTTAGGAGACGAATGGCGAGTAAAGACGACAGCGGCAGGACCCTCGAGACAGACCTTTCCGCCCGGCCTGAGGCCGAGGGGTACAGCCCGGACCAGATCAAGGTGCTGGAGGGGCTCGACGCAGTCCGCAAGCGCCCCGCGATGTACATCGGGAGCACCGGCCCCGACGGGTTGCACCACTTGGTCTACGAGGCGGTGGACAACAGCGTCGACGAGCACATGGCGGGGTTCGGAGAGACGATCGAGGTCACGATCCACATCGACGGCAGCGTCACGGTGGTCGACAACGGGCGCGGCATCCCGACCGGGATGCACTCGACGCAGAAGAAGTCCGCGGCCGAGGTGGCCTTGACCATGCTCCACGCCGGCGGGAAGTTCGAGCAGGGGGCCTATACGGTATCGGGCGGACTCCACGGGGTAGGCATCTCGGTCGTGAACGCCCTGTCGGAGTGGCTGGAGCTGGAGATCTGGCAGGATGGCCAGGTGTTCGACCAGCGGTATGAGCGCGGGAAGGCCACCGCCCCCCTCAAGGTCACCGGCAAAACCAAGAAGCGTGGGACCAAGATTACCTTCAAGCCGGACGGACAGGTTTTTGAGTCGCTCGAGTTCAGTTTTGACGTGCTGGCCCAGCGCCTGCGCGAACTTGCCTTCCTGAACAAGGGTCTGGCGATCACGCTCAAGGACGAGCGGCGGGAGAAGGAACAGATCTTCCGCTACAAGGGCGGAATCGTGTCGTTTGTCGAGCACCTGAACGAAGCCAAGACCCCGCTGCATAAGCCCATCTTCATCGAGACCGAAAAGAGCGACATGGGCCTGGAAGTGGCGCTGCAATACAACGATGGGTACGCCGAGAACCTCTTCGCCTTCGCCAACACCATCAACACGCGCGAGGGCGGCACCCATCTCGTCGGGTTCAAGGCGGCGCTCACGCGGACCATCAACACCTACGCCTACGCCAACGACCTGCTGAAGAAGGACGCAGAATCGCTGACCGGCGACGATGTCCGCGAGGGCCTGACCGCGGTCGTCAGCGTCAAGCTGCGGAACCCGCAGTTTGAAGGCCAGACCAAGGCCAAGCTCGGGAACAGCGAGGTGAAAGGGATCGTCGAAGCGGCCGTCAACGAGGCCCTCGGCACTTACTTCGAGGAGAATCCCCCTATTGCCCGCAGAATCGTCGGCAAGACGGTCGAAGCGGCCAGGGCTCGCGAGGCGGCCCGTAAAGCCAGGGAGCTAATCCGGCGTAAGAGCGCGCTGGACGGGAGCTCCCTTCCCGGCAAGCTGGCCGACTGCTCCGAGAAGGATCCGGCCCTCTCCGAGATCTAT
>CAYJUP010000021.1:8335-17155 GCA_964373365.1 uncultured Nitrospiraceae bacterium | reverse complement strand
ATTTACCTCGCCCTGGCCACGGCACTGCTGGAATATCTCAAGTGACGACGTGAACTGCGGTAGGACGTGAACCGTGAACCGGAAAGACGCTCCTCACACCATCGATTCATGGTCAACAGTTTTCGAGGACGACGTTATGTCTGTTATTTCTGTTTTGTCCATTAGGATCCCAGCGGACATAACGGTCGCTATGTTTCACGGTTAACGTTTAACGATTTACGTTTAACGGGCAGTAGCCAACGCATGCCGCTGTTCAAAACGCCCGCCATTACGCTGAAGAGCCACAAGTGGGGGGAGGCCGACCGGATCGTCACGTTCTACACCATCCGGTTCGGGAAGCTGCGCGGGGTCGCGCGCGGGGCGCGGCGGATGAAAAGCCGATTCGGCAGCGCCCTGGAGCCGTTCGTCCACTGCGACCTCAATCTGTTTGAGAAACACAACGATCCTCTGTATCGCGTCACTCAGGCAGACATCCAGGAATCCTTTTCGGGCTTGCGCGAGGATCTCACCTTGATGTCCGGCGCGGCCCGCATGGTCAACCTGGTCGCCGCGGTGACCGCGGAGGGAGACCCGGGGCCACGGATCTTCGGGACCCTGCTTGGCGGCCTCCGGTCGCTCCAGGACGGTGGCGACCCTGCCCTCACCACGCTCCTGTTCCAGATTCGGCTGCTCGGACAGACCGGCTTTCGACCCCAGACTGACCATTGCGCGGCGTGTGGCGTTACATTTGAAGGGATACGCGGGAACGGGGCCGCCCAGTTCTCGTCCGTGTCGGGCGGCCTGGTCTGCGCCACCTGCGCGCGTCGGTACTCCGATCGCTGCCTGCCGCTGTCTCCCGGCAGCCTCGCGTTTATCCAGCAGGCCCTGCGCGTGACCCCCTCCGTCGTGAACCGTCTCAAAGCCACCGGCCAGGTCCGCGCCGAATTGGAGGCAGCGGTCGAGTCCTACGTCACGGTCGTGGCGGGCAAGCGGCTGCCTCCCGTTGACTTCCTAGCGGCGGAGGGTAGCGAACCCCCCTATGGGTCCAGAAGGTTATCCTGACCTTCCTTGTGAAGACGTCGAACGTTGCGGTATAGTACGCGCGCCAAGGAAGTGCTGGATCGAATGCGATCGAAGAGAAAACGGATCGCGGCCAACGGCCACCGGGGTATGGACTTGTAATGGCGCGCTTCATCGGCAAAGGCTTTCTGGCGGCCGGGTTTCTGCTGGGCATCTATGGGCTAACGGACGAGAGTCCGGTTCTCCTGCGGTCCGGGTTAGGGCTGGTCGTGGCCGGGATTCTGGCTATGGGCTACGGGCTGTGCCGCATGCTGGTTGAGCGGTCGCACCGGGTAGAAAAGTAGAAAGTAAAAAGTAAAAAACATGGCCACGATGGTTCTCGAACCGAAAGACATGGACTGGATCGACAAGGGGGTGCTCGGGATCGAGTGGTCCGACGGGCATAAGGGAGTCTATCCGGTCCGCTATCTCCGGCAGCACTGCCCCTGCGCGGCCTGCACGGATGAGTGGACCGGCCAGCTTCGCATCAAGCCGGATGACATGCCGCTGCTGATCATGCTCCAGGACGTCGAGCCGGTGGGGCGGTATGCGCTGCGGTTCAAATGGAGCGACAGCCACGATACCGGCATCTATTCCTTCAACTTCCTGCGCCGGATGTGCCAGTGCGGTGTCTGTCAACCTGTGAAGCCTGAACAACCGAAAACTCGTCGCCTGCTATAACTAGGATGCTGAAAAAGGCCCCCAACTTTGCTCTCGCCGCGCCCGCATTCCTCACGCTTCTCTCTCTCATCGCGGGGGCCTGTACCCTTCAGTCACTGCCGCCCCTGGAAGAACAGAAAGCTCGCATTCTGAATAATGACATCGGCCTCCGGACCCTGACCAGTCAGGCGTTCCTTGAGACATGGGGAGAGCCGACCTACGAACACTATGAGTCGATGCAGTTCTTTCCTGTGGCAAATGGCAACTACATCCCGAGTTTTCGGGTGCCGCTGGGGGAGTTCCCGCCGGGCTGGGACAACTCAATTGTCTCGGAGGAGGCGCTTTTCCTCGGTTACGCGGATCGGGGGGAACTGCTCGGCTTCCTGGAAGATCGGCTGGTCTATCGAGAGCAGATGCCTGCCGAAAAGATCCACGCGGTCGGCAAGCAATGGAAGAGAGAGGAGCTGTTCAAAACAAGACTGGAAACGCCGTCGGCGCCACCCCCACCTCGATAGCGCGTGACGCCCGCTGCGCCCACTCCGCCCGGTTTGATGGACCCCAAACCCCTCAAGATCCTGCTGGTCTCCCCAGAGGCTGTCCCATTTGCCAAGACAGGCGGACTTGCCGATGTGGCCGGGGCGCTTCCGCGCGAATTGGCCCGGCTGGGTCATAGTGTCCGGCTGGTAATCCCGCGGTATGGCACGATTGATGGGAGGAAACATGGATTCAAGGAATGGACGCGCCTCGCCGTGCCGACCGCTTCCGGGTCGATTGGTGCGATCATTGAGCGAGGATGTCTCGCCGACCCCGGCGTTCCAGCCGATCGCAGCGTTCAGGTGTTGGCGGTCCGTCATGATCCCTACTTCGACCGCCACGGTCTCTATCAGGAGGCCGGTGTTGACTATCCGGACAACCTAGAACGGTTTGCCTTCTTCTGCCGTGCGGTGATGGAACTCCTGCTGGTGCTCGGGAAGGCCGCTGCTTGGAAGCCCGACCTGCTCCACGCACATGATTGGCAGACCGCTCTCTGCCTCGTGTACCTGCGCACCCTGTATGCGGGACACCCGGCGATGAAGGGGATCGGCACGCTCTTTACAGTCCACAACATCGGCTACCAGGGACAATTCCCCGCCGCGGAGTATCCAAAGACTGCGTTGGGGCCTGAGCTGTTTACCCCCAAGGCTCTGGAGTTCTACGGCTCGCTCAATCTGCTCAAGGGCGGGCTGGTGTTCGCCGACTTCCTCAATACCGTGAGCCCGACCTATAGCCGTGAGATCCAGACCGCCGAGCTCGGCTTCGGCCTGGATGGCGTCCTGCGTGAGCGGCGGGACCGGCTGGTCGGGATCGTGAACGGGATTGATGTGGAAGTCTGGAACCCGGCGACTGATCCGAACTTGCCGGGCCGGTATTCAGGTTCTGACCTCTCGGGCAAGCGGGCCTGCAAAACCGGCTTGCAGCGCGAGCTGAAGCTTCCGGTACGGGATGTCCCGCTGCTGGCGATCGTGTCAAGGCTCACCCACCAGAAGGGGCTGGACTTGGTGGCCGAGATTCTGCCCGAGCTGATGGAGTTGGATCTGCAGGTCGCGCTCCTGGGGACCGGCGATCCGTCCTACGAGGCACTGTTCCGGTCCCTCCACGCACGGTATCCGGAAAAGATTGGCCTCCGCATCGGGTTCGACGACGGGCTGGCTCACCGTATCGAAGCCGGGGGAGACATATTCCTTATGCCGTCGCGGTATGAGCCGTGCGGGTTGAACCAGCTGTACAGCCTCCGATACGGCACCGTCCCGATTGTGAGACGAACCGGGGGGCTGGCCGATACGGTTCTGCCGTATTCCCCGCGAGCGGTCAGGGAGGGTCGCGCGACCGGCTTCACGGTCAACGAGGCCACGCCGGAGACCCTGCTCTCAACGGTTCTGCTGGCGCTGCGTGTCTATGCAGACCGGACTGAGTGGAACTCGCTCATCCAGGCGGGTATGCGCACGGATGTGTCCTGGGCTCGGTCGGCGAGCTCCTATGTCGAGCTCTATAGACGGGTGCTGGCAGGTCGGGGCTAGTCCGACAGGACTTGGGGAAGCGTTTGAGACGATGGGGGCGATTGGAGAGACGCTTGTGGCCCGATGACAACCTGAGCGAAGCCGACTCTGGCCCGGTGCACGTAGTACGCGTACTCGGCTTGCGGATGCCCATTCATGACCGAGCTAAACATTTCCGCCGCCACATCGTTCCGACCGGCGTTCAGGGCAGCCTGCCCTGTGTACAGGGTACAGGCCGCGGCCATGGCTTTCGGGTCGACCGCGAGACGGGTAGGGGGTTTTGCAACGAGGCGCTCAATCCGTTCCGGCAGCGGGAGGACAAAGTCTCTGCCGGAATTCGAGATATTGGCCGCCTGGTTCAACTGCTGGGCAGCAACACGCATCGTATCCAGATCGGTGCTTGACTGGCACTCGCTGTAAGTGCTCCACAGATTCATGAACGCGGCATTATCCATGGCCGCTACCTTCCCGAGCGGCTGGGTGGTCTGACACCCACCGAGCACCACAACCAAGCTGAATAGCAGCAGACCCTTTTTCATTGACTGGTCCTCTTGCTTCCGTTTTTGACCCAGCGCCGTAGAGATTAGCAAGAGGGATGCCCCACCTGATAACATTTTAAGTTATTGAAACAACGTGATATTTACTCAATCAAGCATATGGAAACACCCTGACAAATTGTCTTAAAACACCCACCATGTGGGATTTTCAAGACACTCGCCGTTTAGTGTGATCGTGGCCGGAGGGTCTCATCCTCATACTGGGCGAAGAGGCGTTTGGTTTCGGGGTGCAGGGGAGTTCCCGAGCCATGGGGAATTCCGGCCGATCTGAAGAGGGGCGTCAGCTTCCCGTTCGGATGAAGGTACCCGGCGCGCAACGGAACGGAGCGGCGGTGGTGACGCACCAGATGGCAGGGCGTCGGCCGAATGCTGGTGAGCCAGGCGGCCACCTCTTGGGGGTTCCCGATCGAGGCTGAGAGCAACAAGAGCCGGGCCTGGGTTGGACAGAAGATGATCGTTTCCTCCCAGACTACGCCCCGCTCGGGGTCGGCGATATACTGGGACTCGTCCATGATGACCAGACCAAGGGTGTCCAAGCGCACATCAATCTCACCGCCGGCCGCATCGTACAGCAAATTTCTCAGGATCTCGGTGGTCATGATCAGGAGCGGCGCCTGCGGGTTATCGCGTCGGTCTCCCGTCAGAATTCCCACGTGGTCGGCCCCGAAAATCCGCGTGAACTCGGTGAACTTGGTGTTCGAGAGGGCTTTGAGCGGGGAAGTATAGATCACGGTGCGTTCCGCCTCGATGGCCCGCCGCGTGGCCTCGATCGCGACGTAGGTTTTTCCGCTGCCGGTCGGCACGCTGACGATGACGTCGGTCGTGGCCAGATGCAAGAGAGCTTCTTCCTGCCAGGGATCCGGGATAAACGGTCGGGGTGGAGGCACCCCAATTCCATCCAGAAAGGCCGAGAGGTCGGCCGCTGGTTCGGCCGGTTCGGCTGATTCAGCTTGACCGGACCGACCGGCATGCCGCACGGGGGGAACTGATCTGTGCCGGGGACCGGCCGGTGTCGCGGACTGCGTCCCCTCCTGCAGTAGCGCTTGCAGGTCTGATTCCAGTCCTGCCCGGTTCACGGACGCCTGCCTGAGCAGCGCGTCAACCAGACGCCGTTTCCCAAGCCGGAAGTGCCGGTGGATGCGTCCACGCGCAAGCCGGTGCAACCGATCAACCGGCTGCTCGACGAGGAGTTTCTCCAGTTCATCCGTAGTCATTGAATGACTCGTTAATCGTTAAACGTGAATCGTTAAACGTTTTATGCAGCTACGGGCCTTGCGGTTAACGTTTAACGGTTAACGATTCACGTCTTCACGGCAGTTCCTCAAGCACGCCCCGTCGGAGCGCCGTAATCGCCCGGTCGGCGGTGTCGGCCAGACCCGGGTGGGTGGCTCTCAACGTGTGAATCTGCGAGAGGTACTCGAGGGTTCGAGCTAGGAGACGATAGATGTCTCCTTCCGCCATGGTCGTGGTGCGGCACAGACCGATCCACGTGAGGGCGGGATCACCCACCCAGCGTTCGGTCAGGGCGGCCACATCGGCGCGAAGCAGGGGCGGATCCTCGTGCGGCGCCAACGACTCGGTCAGTTGGCGGACTTGTCCGAACAGCGAAGCCAGCCCCGGACTGATGCGAGGAAACGCACCTGGGCGATCGTCGTCATGCGCGATACTCGCCATGACTCCGGCCAGGATCTGCGGTTCGATGCCGCTGAAAGCGTCGGCGCGGATCAGTTCGGTGATGAGGAGCGAGTGATCAATGCGGATCAATCGCGCCCATTCTCCGTCGTCGGTGAGATGGCAGGTTGGCGTCAGGTAGCCGAACTGCTGGAGCACCTCGGTTCGAGCCTGGAAGCGATGCCACAGGCCGGTGCGGAGCGCCTGGACCGTCTTGGTATGGCGGTGGATTTCCTGGCGGAGCCGCAAGGCCTGGGCGTGGTCCTTGTGGCAGGCCGGGCGCGAGGGGCAGGTAGGGCAGGGGAACTCATCGTTCAGCGTCTGCGCAATCTCGCTCTCGGCGCTGTCCTGTTCTTCCTCCACCAGGATCGGCAGGGTCGGGATCCGGACCGGCAGCTCCGACAACTGCTGGGTCAATTCGTCCAGGCTGTCGGACGTACACCAGGGGTAGCCAGGCGCTTCAGCCACCTCGAACGATCGGTCGAACACCTGGGTGACCATACTGGCCTGGCACTCCGTCACGGCGCCGTCTGGGCGCAACACGGTGACCATCGGGCTCCGCTGACCGCGGCTCCGATATTGCCGCAGCACGATGCCGCGTCCCTTCGACAACCCCACGACGCGGCCGGGCGTCAAGAAGTGGAGGCGGGCTGCCAGCTCAGGCGGCTCCCGGCGTCTGACGTGGACACGATGCGCCTTCTGCTTCCGCGCATAGTCGAAGACCTGCCACTGCGTGATCCAGTCGGTGCAGACGCGGGGACCGTAGGGCTCCATCTGAACGTGGAGGGTATCCAGCTTTCCTTCAAGCGTCTCGGCCCGGCGGTTGAGCTGAAACTGCGCAAAGCTCCTCGCCAGGATGGGCTGGATCTGATCCAGCGGATGCGCCTTGAGCAGATTCAACACCATGGGGTAGGAAATGACGAACTGGCTGTCAATCGGTTCGGGCTGTCCGGTGAGGCCCTTCGTGATCACGCTCAAGTCGATATAAGGCGAGGGGGTGACCACCGCGAAGCCGACCAGGTCTTTACCCCGTCGGCCGGCTCGGCCGGCCAGTTGCTGGACCTCGCTGATCGTCAGATCAGTGAAATCTCGGGTCTTACGGACGCTCGACTGGGTAAGCACCACCGTACGGGCCGGAAAATCCACGCCGGCGGCCAGCGTGGTGGTGGCGAACACGGCATCCAGGCACCCCCGTCGCATCAGCTCCTCGATGGCGATTTTCCATGAGGGGAGGTGCCCGGCGTGATGCGCCGCGACGCCGACCCGCTGGACCGTGGGCAGGAGCGGATGCTCGCCGATGCTGGGGTATTCCGCGATCAACTGGTCTAAGACGGAGGTGATGGCTTGTTGACGAGCAGGGGGCAGGACCGTGTGGCTCCGCTGGAAGGCCTGCATGGCGTCGTCGCAGGCGCGACGCGAGGCGTTGCGTGAAAGAGTGAGTCGCTGGTTTTCGTTGCTGAGTGCCCCGATAAGCTCAACCGGATGGAGGGACTGAGGCATCCAACTTCAATAAGTTGGAGATGGCCACCAGGCCGGACTCGGTCACGGTGAAGCGACCGCGGTCGGCGTCAAGATCGTACCCGATCTCGGTCTTGGGAGGAATGTTCACGTCCTTGTCGATGATGGCCCGCTTGATCCGGCAATGTTCGCCGATGACCACGTTTTCCATCACGATTGATTCCCTCACCTCGGCATGATCCTGCACCACGACGTTCGGCGAGAGCACGGAGTTCTGCACCCGACCGCCCGAGATGATGCACCCGCCGCACACGATCGAGTCCAGCGCGATTCCCATGCGGCCGCCCTCGTAGTCCTGCGCGAACACGAACTTGGCCGGGGGATACTGGCCCTGGTACGTCCGGATCGGCCAGAGCTGATCGTACAGATTGAACAACGGGTCCACCGCGACCAGATCCATGTTGGCTTCCCAATAGGCGTCCAGCGTGCCGATGTCGCGCCAGTATTTCACGGCCTTGCGGTTTTCGTCCCGGAAGTTATACGCGAAGACACGGTTTTCCTGGATCATCCGTGGGATGATATGTTTCCCGAAATCGTGCAAGCTCTCGTGTTTCGTGTCGGTCAACAACAGCGTCGAAATACGAGACTCAGTTAGCTGTTTACGAATGATCTCGGCTCTGAAGAGGTAGATGCCCATCGACACGAAGGCCTGCGCGGGATCACTCGGCAGCGGCATCGGATGCTCGGGCTTCTCATCGAACCGCACAATTCGACACTCGTCATCCACCCCGACCACGCCGAAACGGCTAGCCTCCGCCAGAGGAAACTCGATCGCGCCCACCACGGCGTCGGCCTGCTTGGCAATCAGGAAGTCGTACATCTCGGCGTAATTCATTTTATAGATGTGGTCGCCGGCCAGAACCAGGAGAAACGCCGGCTGTTCATTGTCCAGCAGGAACAGATTTTGGTACACCGCGTCGGCGGTCCCCTTGTACCAATCTTCACCGATGCGTTGCTGGGGCGGGATAGAGGCGATGAACTCGCCCACTTCCTGGTTGAGGATATTCCAGCCCCTCCGGATATGTCGGTCCAGGGAGTGGGATTTGTACTGGATCAGAACCGCGATCTTTCTGAGGCCGGAGTTCAGGCAGTTGCTGAGGGTAAAGTCAATGATCCGATACTTTCCCCCAAACGGCACGGCCGGCTTCGCCCGGTGCAGGGTCAGCGGATTGAGCCGTTCCCCCTTCCCCCCTGCCAGCACCATGGTCAGGATGTTCTGCATGGTAGCGGGATTTTAGCAGGATGGGAATGAAATGGGAAGGAGATGCTAGAAGTTGACACTGCGGCCCTGTCCGACGATACTAGCCGCTAGCAGCGAACGGTCCCTCGACTCTGCTCGG
>CAYJUP010000021.1:2013-8235 GCA_964373365.1 uncultured Nitrospiraceae bacterium | reverse complement strand
AATAGCTCGGAATACCTAGCTACTAGCTGTTGGCTGCTCGCTATTTGCCATTCGCTCAGTGCTGGATGAGGAGGAGCAGATGCCCAGAGGGCCGGCCACGACAAAAGTCAGACGCCTGCCGCGCATGCCGAAAGACAGCCAGCCGCCGACCGCTCTGCAGGATGTGCTCTGGCGGCTGGATCGGTTGGAACGGCAGGTGCGCACGTTGTCGGAGCTAGTCCGGGATCATGCGGAAGACGCAGACCGCCTCGTCAGGATCGTGGCCGAAGACCGTGACGTCTTGCGGCGGGAACTCCTGCGAGAACACCAGGCGAAGCTGCGTGTGAGGAAACGCGAGCGTGCAAGCCGGTTCCAAAGTCGGGCTGACCAGTTAGGGGGGAACGTGAACCGTCAACCGTTAAACGGGCTGAAGAAATGAATCGTTCTCGCGATTCACGGTTCACGGTTAACGAACAGTGACCGGCAACAGCGTCGAAGTACGAGACGTGGTCAAGTGCCACGGCACGACCCTCGCCGTGGACCATCTGTCGCTGGAGGTCCGCAGGGGAGAGTTCTTTTCCATCCTTGGTCCCAGCGGTTCCGGCAAGACCACCACCTTGCGACTGCTGGCCGGGTTCGAGCGTCCGGATCGGGGCGAGATCCTGATCGAGGGACGCTCCATGCGGGATGTGCCTCCGAATCTCCGGCCCGTCAATCTCGTCTTTCAAACCTATGCCCTGTTTCCCCACCTGACTGTGTTCGGCAACATCGCGTTCGGGCTCGAAATGCGGCGAATCGCGCGGGCGGAAATCGAAGCCAGAGTCCACGCGGCGCTCGACATGGTCAAACTGGGAGGCAAACACGACCGGTTGCCGTCTCAGCTTTCCGGCGGGGAACAGCAGCGCGTGGCGCTGGCCCGCGCGTTGGTCAACCGTCCTGCCGTGGTGCTGCTGGATGAGCCGCTCGGCGCCCTGGACCAGCAGCTTCGCCAGGAGATGCAGGTCGAGCTCAAGACGATCCAGGAGCGGGTGGGGATTACCTTCGTCTGCGTCACGCATCACCAGGAAGAGGCGCTCACGATGTCGGACCGAGTGGCGGTCATGGATCATGGGCGCCTACTCCAAATCGGGAGCCCGCAGGACATCTATGAATCGCCGGCCTCCGCGTTTGTGGCTAACTTCATCGGAGTGTCCAACCGTCTGACAGGCCGGGTTGCCGCGGTGACCGCCGCCCGCTGTACGGTCAGCGTACCCGATCTCCCGGCGATCCTCGTGCGACGACCGGGCGGGGTCGTCGAGGGGAGCCAGGTGACCGTGGTGCTGCGGCCGGAGCGACTCCATCTGTCCCGGGACGTCCACCAGAACGGATTCGACAACGCGGTTCCGGTCCGGATCGATAAGACGGTTTACAATGGCAACGAGATGCAGTATCTGCTCCGCCTTTCCGACAGCGTTCTGTGGAAGGTCCGAGTCCCCAACTCGGGCGCCAACCAGAAGCGATTCCTCACCGGGGAGGCGGTCTTCGTTCGCTGGAATGCGGATGAGGGAGTGGTCCTCACCGAGTGACCCGCACCGTTCCCTCCACTGACCCGGCCAATCATCCTGCAGTCGCCCGACTTCCCGGCTGGCTGCTCATGCCGGGCTTAGCGTGGCTGGGTATCTTCTTCTTCATTCCCCTTCTGCTGGTCCTGGTCATCAGCTTCGCGGCGCGCGGCACGTATGGCGGGGTGGAATGGACATTCAGCCTCACCAGCTACGCCAACCTGATCGATCCCCTGTATCTCACCATCTTTGTTCGTTCGCTTACGCTGGCGGTGGCCACGACCGCTCTCTGCCTCTTGCTCGGATTCCCGATGGCGTACTACATGGCGCGGACCTCGCTTCGCTGGCAGGCAATCTGGCTTTTGATGATTATGATTCCATTCTGGACCAATTTTCTGGTCCGGACCTATGCCTGGATGTTCATCCTCAGGACGGAAGGCCTGATGAACACCCTCTTGATGGACGTGGGGCTGATCGCGAGCCCGATCGAGATTCTTTACAGTGATGTGGCGGTCCTGATCGGGTTGGTCTACGGCTATCTTCCCTTCATGGTGCTCCCGCTCTATGCCGCGCTCGCCCGGCTGGACTTTTCTGTGGTGGAGGCGGCCTGGGACCTGTACGCCTCGGGCTGGGGAGTGTTCTGGCGGGTAGTCCTGCCATTGACGAAGCCGGGGGTCATTGCGGGCTGCATCCTGGTATTTATCCCGTCCCTCGGGGCGTTTATCACACCGGATCTGCTGGGCGGCGCCAAGACGATGATGGTGGGAAACCTCATTCAGCACGAGTATCTGGTCGTACGGGACTGGCCCTTTGGCTCGGCGATTTCCTTCGTGCTCATGGGGGTGGTGTTGCTGGGAATGATGGCCTATCTCGAGGTGGAGCGTGGACGGCGCAATGGACATGGTCCTTCAGTCTGGTAAATCGGCCGGATGGTCTGAGAAGGTGCGTTCATGAGCGGGCGGCGTGCGTGGCTGCTCAGCGTCAGTCTTGCCGATCTGCTGTTTCTCTACATGCCCATCGTGGTGCTGATTCTGTTTTCGTTCAATGCCTCGCGGCTGTCGGCCACCTGGCAGGGCTTGACCCTCCAGTGGTACCGGGCGCTGGCCGCGGATGAGGCGCTCATGGCGGCGTTGCAGAACAGTCTGCTCGTCGCCGTCATCTCGACCGTCATCGCGACGGTCCTGGGGGTCAGTGCGGCGATCAGCCTGGAGCGCGTCCCGTTCCGGGGGCAACGGATGGTGGAAGGGGCGCTGCTGCTGCCGCTGATCATCCCGGAGGTGATGATGGGAGTGGCGCTGATGCTCTTCTTCGTGCTGATCAGGTTGCCGCTGAGCCTTGTGACGGTCACCCTCGGACACGTGGCGTTTAACCTCCCGCTCGTGGTGGTGATGGTGAAGGCCCGGCTGCGCAAGCTGGACCCAAAGCTCGAAGAAGCGGCGCGCGACCTGGGCGCGACGCCGTGGCAGGCGTTCCGGCGCGTGACCCTTCCGCTCGTGATGCCGGCGATCATCGGAGCCGCGCTGATGGCCTTCACGATCTCCCTGGACGACTTCATCGTGACCTTCTTCACAGCCGGCCCCGGCGCGACGACACTGCCCTTGAAAGTCTATTCGATGGTCAAGTCGGGAGTGTCGCCCGTGATCAACGCGCTGTCGGCTATTCTGGTCCTGATTTCCATGGCCCTGATCGGCCTCTCGCTGCTATTGCAGCGAAGGGGCCCAACGAAAAATTAAAAATGCAAACTTCACAATTTCCCACGTCCAACCGTGCACTGCCGATCTCTCATTTCTTAATTTTACATTTTACATTTTGCATTCTCTGCGCTTGCCAGCCGACGCCGGAGGATGGGCCCAAGAACACTCCAAAGACCGGCTCCGATTCGAGCAGCCGGGCCTCGACGACGCTCCATTACTTCACCTGGTCGGATTACGTGAGTGAGGACCTGATCAGTGTGTTTGAGAAGACGAACGGTGTGAAGGTCGTCGTGGACACCTTTAGCAGTAATGAAGAGTTGCTGGCTAAATTGCAGAGCGGCGCCGTCGGCTATGACGTCACCGTGCCGTCGGATTTCATGGTCTCGATCATGGTCAAACAGGGTCTGCTGGCCGAGTTGGAGTTGGAGAAGATCCCCAACGTCAGACTGCTGGATGAACGGCTGCAACGCCTCCCGTTCGATCCGGAGAACCGCTACTCGATCCCGTACCTGTGGGGCACAGTAGGCATCGGGTACGATTCAAACGTGATTCCCATCGCTCCGGAGAGCTGGGCGGTGCTCTGGGACCCTCAGTATAAGGGGCGGATCAGCATGCTGAATGACCAACGGGAGCTGTTCGGGGCGGCCCTGCACGCCATGGGTCAGTCGGCGAACGCCAAGGATCCGAAGATCATTGAACAAGCGAAGGCAAAACTGGTGAGTCAGAAGCCCCTGGTCAAAACCTACACCAGCGATAACTATGACCAGTTGCTGGTGTCAGGGGAAGTGGCCCTGGCGCACGGATGGGGAGGCACAGTGGCCCGCGCGATGGCCGAACGTCCCTCCATCAAGTATGTGGTTCCCAAGGAGGGAGCGACCATCTGGTCCGACTGCCTCGTCGTCCTCAAGAGCTCATCCCACAAGGATCTCGCCATGCGTTTTATTAATTTTTTATTAGATCGTGATATTGCTGCCCGTACCACCAACCGCCTGCTGTTCGCCTCTTCAAACCGGGAGGCTAAAGCGCTCGTGCTTGCGCAGTTTCGCCAGAACCCCGCCGTGTATCCACCGGATTCGACCTTTGACAGGCTGGAATGGATAACCGATGTGGGCGAGGCGATCAGACTGTACGACCGGGCTTGGACAGAACTGAAGCTTCGGTAGGTCAAAATGTGTGTATTCCAAAATCTGAGAGAAAAGCTGTATAATAACAGTTTGTTGTGGAAAATATAGAAAGCTCGCCGGCCTGTGGAGGGGTGGAGGGAGGCCTGAGCCCATGAGAGCACACTTGATCACAGAGAGAGATCCTCAAGAGGTCTGCACGGGCATTGCTCGACGGACGCGGTGGGGCCGAGCCGCGTTAGCTTTCCTTGTGTGTGTTGGCCTCACAGGGCCTGGATCGGCCCTCGCTGCAGACCCGGAGATGAGGGCCCAGCAAGTCGAGCAACCGCTCCTGCGTCTTAGCCTCGATGAGGCCTTGGCACTGTTTCTCCGCCAAAACCTGGATTTGATCATCACGCGATTCGGGATCGATTATGCCAGGGGGCAGCAGATCACCGCTCGTCTCTTTCCGAACCCGGTGCTTTCCATCGGGACCTTGAGTGCGTACACCCAAGGCCAGACAATGGCGCGCAGCGGGCAGCTCTTTCCCCAACTGCAGCAGCTCTTCGAGATGGCCGGTAAGCGGGGTTACCGGATTGAGAGTGCCGGCTTTTGGGCACAGTCTGCAGAGGCGAATTTTGAAGACGCCGTCCGGCAACTGAGCTTCACGGTCAAGGATGCGTACTATCGGGTTCAGTTGGCGCAACGGCGGCTGGCGTTGGCAGAGGAGAACCGCGATCGATTTGCCCGCATTTTGGAGGTGAATACCATCCGGTTCAAGAAGGGCTACATCGCGGAAGTTGATCTGATTCGAATCCGACTGCAGGTCGTGGACTTTCAGTCCCAGGTGATTCAGGCCGTTCAGGACGCGAACGCCGCCCGAGCCGACCTTCGCGTCTTGCTGGTCCTCTCGCCGACCACGGAGCTCCTGCTCACCACGGAACTCGATTATCACCGTGTTGAGCCGGATATCATGGTCTTGCGGCGTGTCGCGCTGGATGTCAGGCCGGACATTCGAGTGAAACGCCTCACGCAATCTCAGCGGATGGCGGATCTCAAATTGGCGAAGGCCTATCGGTATCCGGACGTAACAGTCGGCGGTGGGTACGCTGTGCAGGGGGCTCAGGGGCCCGACAACCAGCAACAGGTCGCGTTGAACATGGGCGTGCCGCTTCCCTTGTTCAACCGTAATCAAGGGGGAATTATGCAGGCCGAGGTGGCGGCCCAGGCCGCTGAGGCAGACCTCAGAAAAACGTTGATCCAGGTGGAGAATCAGGTGGACATCGCGTACCGCAACCTGTTGGAGAGCCGTCGGTTGGTGGAGGCTTATCGAGCGGGTGTTTTGGAGGATGCGCGGTTGACCTTGACCATTGTTGAAAAGGCCTATGAACGAGGAGGGGCCACGATTCTGGACCTGCTCGACGCGGCGCGTACCTCGCGCACGATTCAACAGAATTACATCGAGGCTCTCTTCAGTTACCAGCGCAATGTTTTTCTCCTTGAAAGCGCGGTAGGGCGGGAGGTCACCTCATGAGGATGTGGCTGAACGCCGCGCTGGCCGTCGTTCTTCTCATGTGTGTCGGTGCGTGCGGTCGCAGCGAGACGCCCGATACTTCTAATGCCGCCACGCCGGCAGTTCAGAAAGGCTCTCGGAAAGCCCCGAGTCCTCCGACGGACATTCAGAGTCGAATTGAGACCGCTGTGGTGGATTATAGTTCGGTGAAACCCGAGCTCACGCTGGCGGGGAAGGTTGCATACGGCGAGGACCGGTATTCGAAAATCTCGTCTCCGTTGCAAGGACGGGTGGTGGAGGTCCGTGCGAAACTCGGCGATCGCGTCAAGGCCGGTGATGTCCTGCTGGTGATTGATAGCCCGGATATTACCGCCGCCTATTCCGATTTTATAAAG
>CAYJUP010000021.1:0-1913 GCA_964373365.1 uncultured Nitrospiraceae bacterium | reverse complement strand
GCTGATCTGGACACGTTGCAGGTCGTGGCGGATGTGTATGAGCGGGACCTTGACCTGGTCAAGGTGGGGCAGGTCGCCACCGTCACCGTCGAGGCCTATCCGGGAATCAACTTCCCGGCCGCCATTGCTGCCATCGGAGACGTTGTGGATCCTAATACCCGGACGATCAAAGTCAGGGCATGGGCGAGCAACGAGCAGCATAAGCTCAAGCCGGAGATGTTCGCACGGCTCCATATTCAGGTCGGCGATGCGACACCATTTCTGTCAATTCCCAAGGAGGCGGTGCTGGAAGTGGACGGGAAAGAGTTCATCTACGTCGTGGAAGCGGGGGGGCAATACGTGAAGCGAGAGGTCAAGGTGGCCCCCGCTTCAACAGACCAGGTGCGTGTTCTTGAAGGACTGAAGCCCGGAGAACGCATTGTCACCAAGGGTTCTATCTTGATCAAAGCACAGGAAGCCAAGGGATGAGGTTCATGAGCATCGCGCATTCAACCCACGGTTTAGGCTCGCGCTCGAGACGATGATCGCTCGGATTGTCGAGTTCGCGCTTGCGCAGCGGGTGTTTGTCTGCGTGCTCGGCTTTGTGCTTCTGTTCGGAGGGCTCTACGCCTTTCATCTCCTTGACGTCGTTGCCTACCCTGATCCATCCCCTCCCATGGTGGAAGTGATCACCCAGTATCCGGGGTGGTCGGCCGAAGAAATCGAACGCCAGATTACGATTCCGATCGAGATTACCCTCACCGGGATGCCGGGCCTGACCGACATCCGGTCGCTGTCGATTTTCGGGCTCAGTGACATCAAGTTCTACTTTGGCTTCGGCACCAACTATTTCGCTGACCGCCAGGAAACGCTGAATCGCCTGTCGCTGATGAGCTTTCCGCCGAACGTTCAACCGACTCTGTCGCCTTGGTGGGCCATTGCGGAGATCTACCGTTATGAGCTGGTTGGAGACGACGGCTACACGCTCACCGACCTGAAGGCCCTCCAGGACTGGAAGCTGCAACGCGAATACAAGCGGGTCCCTGGTGTGATTGACGTCACCGCGTTCGGCGGGACCACCAAGGAATACCATGTGGATCTCGATCCCGGAGCGCTGATCAGCTACGGCGTGACGCTGCCCCAGGTGATGAATGCCCTGGGTAACAGCAACGCCAACGTCGGGGGGAATTATCTGACGGTCGGCGCCCAGAGCTATAACATCCGCGGCCTGGGCCTGATTGATAGCCTGGATGATATTGAAAACATCATGGTGGCCGAAAAGTCCGGGACTCCGATATTTGTCAAAAATCTTGGCAAAGTAAGCGTTGGCCATCGCGTGCGTCTCGGCAAGGTCGGCATTGACGACCGGGATGATGTGGTGGAAGGCGTTGTGCTGCTTCAGCGCGGAGCGAAGGCACTTTCGGTCCTGGAGCACGTGCACAAAAAGGTGGATGAGCTGAATGCCTGGAAACTTCCGAAAGGGGTGCAGGTGAAGACCTTCTATGACCGGACCGTCCTGATTCATACCACGATTGAGACGGTCGTGGATATTCTGCTCAGCGGTATAGTCCTGGTCTTTTTCATTCTGTACGTCTTCCTGGGACACTTCCGGACGGCCGTGATCGTGGCGCTCACAGTGCCGATGGCGCTCCTGTTCACGTTCAGCATGATGCTGATCGTCGGAGAATCGCCGAACCTGATCTCGCTTGGCGCTATCGACTTTGGGATCATCGTGGATGCCTCGCTGATCATGGTGGAAAGCATCTTCTACCATCTGTCCCATCAACCGGCTCGGGAACTGACCGTCCCGATGCACATCCTCCGAGCTGCGCGTGAGGTGGGCCGGCCGATTTTCTTCGCCACCACTATCATCGTGGTGGCCTTCATTCCGTTGTTCACCATGACCGGCGTGCCCGGGAAGATTTTTGCTCCCA
>CAYJUP010000020.1:6131-17332 GCA_964373365.1 uncultured Nitrospiraceae bacterium | reverse complement strand
ATGAAACAGGGGATTCATCCGGCCTACAAGGAAGCGACCGTTAGTTGCGCCTGTGGAGCAAAGTTTAAGACTCGTTCCACGGTCGGCGATATCAAGGTGGATATCTGTTCGAACTGCCATCCCTTCTTTACGGGAACGCAGAAGATCGTGGACACGGAAGGGCGTGTGGAACGATTCAAGAAAAAGTACGCGAAGAAGAACAAGTAGGACTGTTTGGGGGCACGCGAAAGAATCCTGCCTTGCTAAAGGGCAGGTTTTTTTGTTTTTTGAGCCGGTGAGAGGCGATGGCTAACGCACATACGTCGGAGACCGAGGCCCCGGTGCTCTTGAAACTGGGGGCGGTGGCGAGCCGCTATGAGGAGCTGAACAAGCAGCTCACCGACTCGTCCGTTCTCAGTCAACCGGTGCTCATCCATAAGCTCAATAAAGAACGCACCGAAATTCAGGGACTCGCCCAGCTTTTTTATGAGTACCGAGACCTCTTGCGACAGCTTGCCGAGACCGACCAGATGCTCAAGGACCCCGGCGTGGAGACCGATCTGCAGAAGCTCGCGGCCGACGAGGCTCGCACACTTCAGGAGCGCCGGCGCGAGATAGAAGGGCAGGCCCTGGACCTCCTGGCGCACAAGGACCCCCGCGACGAGAAGAATACCTTCGTGGAGATCCGCGCCGGGACGGGCGGAGAAGAAGCGGCCCTCTTTGCCGGAGATCTCTTTCGAATGTACATGAAGTACGCCGAAAAGAAACGCCTGCGCGTGGAGGTAGTGGAGGCGCACGAAACCGGCATCGGAGGCTATAAGGATGTGGTCATGCTGGTGGAGGGGAAAGGCGCGTACGGACACTTTCGGCACGAGAGCGGCGTGCACCGCGTGCAGAGGGTCCCGGCCACCGAGGCCAGCGGGCGCATCCATACCTCCACCGTGACGGTCGCGGTGATGCCTGAAGTGGAAGAGGTCGACGTGCAGATCGATCCCAAGGACCTCAGGATCGATACCTTCTGCTCTTCGGGAGCGGGCGGCCAAAGCGTCAACACGACTTACTCCGCGGTGCGGATCACTCACCTCTCCACCGGCGTCGTGGTGACCTGCCAGGACGAGCGCTCCCAGCTCAAGAATCGGGCCAAGGCGATGCGTACCCTCCGTGCACGGATCGTGGAGGCCGAACGGGCGAAGCAGGAAGCGGAGATTGCCCAAAGCCGCAAGTCCCAGGTCGGAACCGGAGAACGGAGCGAGAAGATCCGGACCTATAATTTTCCGCAGAACCGCGTGACGGACCACCGGATTGGACTGACGCTTCACAAGCTGGAACAGGTGCTGGCCGGTGATTTGGATGAGATCGTGGAAGGCCTCCGGGCGGTTCACGCCACACCTCTTGCTTCGGAGCCCTAATGGAGGCCACGTGAGGCGCGCATCCTCAGTCGATACGGAAGGGAGGGAGCACCCGAGGGGCGAGATCAGCTCCAAGACGCTCGCCGGGCTGCTCCAGGAAGGGATCTCGATCCTGTCAGAGCGCGGCGTCCAGAACGCGGAGAATGAGGCGAACTGGATCCTGGAATTCGCCCTCGGGACCACCCACCTGACGCTCCGGCTGGATGGGTGGCGCGAGGTAAGGGCAGAAGATTGGAGCCGGGTGATGGAGCTGTTTTCGAGACGGGCTGCCCATGAACCGCTCCAGTATATCCTGGGCACGCAAGAATTTTGCGGCCTCGAGTTTATGGTGGAGCCGGCGGTGCTGATCCCTCGTCCCGAAACCGAACTCTTGGTTGAGGAACTCGTGCTCCACCGCTTCACGACAGCACACCCGATGATCGCCGACATCGGCACCGGGTCAGGGTGCATCGCGGTGGCGATCGCGCGGGCGCTCCCGTCCGCCTCGCTGTACGCGACGGACCGATCGCCGGCTGCGCTGGACATCGCCCGAAAGAATGCTGCACGACACGCGGTTGAGGGCCGGGTGGTATTCCTGGCGGGTGACCTGTTCGAACCGCTCCGTGGCCGTGGGGTGGAGGGGAAGCTGGAGGCAATCGTCTCCAACCCACCCTACATCCCTGACGGCGAGTTTGCTGCTCTTTCGCCCGAAGTGGGCGCGTTCGAACCCAGGATCGCCCTTGCCGGAGGCGTGGATGGTGTGGCGATCCACCGTCGGCTGCTGAGAGACGCACCGGAGTTTCTGGCGTCGGGCGGAGTGTTGATTTTAGAAGTGGGCCTGGGCCAGGCTGATCGGCTGTGTCAGATCGCCTGGGCGGAAGGCGGGTACGGCCGGATCCGCACGATACGGGATGCCGCAGGCATTGAACGGGTGGTGTGCCTGCAGAGAGCAGCCTAATGGAAAATGCAAGGTGCGAAATGCAACATGAAAACGGAACGAGGTCAATGTCCACTTTTTCATTTTGACTTTTGCATCGCCGTCCAAAGGGGAACGGATGGATCAGATCATCATTACAGGTGGCAAGCCTCTACGTGGGGAGGTCAGAGTCAGCGGAGCGAAGAACGCGGCGCTGCCGCTCCTTGCTTCAACCATCCTGGGAGGAGGGGAATGTATCGTTACCAATGTCCCCCGCGTGGTGGATGTGGCCACGATGGGCAAGCTCCTGGGTCTGTTAGGGGCATCGGTGAGGAGCGAGGGGAGCCGAGTGGCGATCAGCGCGGAGACCCTCCGTGCCACCGAAGCCCCGTACGAGCTTGTCAAGACGATGCGCGCCTCAGTCCTAGTGCTGGGGCCCCTGATCGCGCGGTGGGGCGAAGCGACCGTGTCGCTGCCCGGCGGCTGCGCTATCGGAACGAGACCGGTGAATTTGCACTTGGCCGGCCTGGCGAAGCTTGGCGCCGAACTCACGATCGAGCACGGGTACATCAGGGCGAAGGCGAAGCGCCTGAAGGGGGCGCGGATCTACCTTGATACGCCGACTGTCACCGGCACCGAAAATTTGATGATGGCAGCCTGCCTGGCTGAAGGCACGACGGTGATCGAGAATGCGGCCAGGGAGCCCGAAATCACTGACCTGGCGGCTTTCTTGGTCAAACGAGGAGCCAGGATCGCCGGGGCCGGCTCCGATGTCGTCACGGTGGAGGGCGTGCCGAAGCTTCGAGCCGCTGATCACGAAGTGATTCCGGATCGGATCGAAGCGGGTACCTACCTGGCAGCCGGGGCGATTACCGGCGGCGACGTGTGCGTCGACGGGTGCATACCCGGGCACCTGGAGTCGGTGATCATGAAGCTCCGCGAGTCCGGTGCCGAGGTGATCGAAGGCAAGGAAAGCGTCCGCCTGAAGGCGTCGCGTCGGCTGAGGGGCGTGGATGTGAAGACATTGGCCTATCCGGGATTCCCGACCGATATGCAGGCGCAGATGATGGCGCTCATGTGTGTGGCGCAGGGCACGAGCGTGATCACCGAAACGGTCTTCGAAAGCCGGTTCATCCATGTTCCCGAACTACGGCGCATGGGAGCGGACATCAGGGTGGAGGGCAACCACGCAGTGGTGAACGGCACAGAGAAGATGACCGGAGCGCCGGTCATGGCCTCCGACCTTCGAGCCAGCGCATGCCTGATTCTGGCCGGGCTGGCGGCCGAGGGGGACACCGAGCTCTCCCGGGTGTATCATTTGGATCGCGGGTATGAGCGGATCGAGGACAAGCTCGGCGGCCTGGGAGCCGTGATTCGACGGGTGAAGGGCGGGACCGGCGGCGCCGTGACCGGTCGAGCGGTATGATCACGGTCGCGCTGTCGAAGGGGAAGCTGCTTGCGCCAACCCTGGAACTGTTCAAGCAGGCCGGGTACGCGAGCGACGGCCTGTCGGCCGAGAGCCGCCGTCTGGTGTTCAAGTGTCCAGACTCCGACACCACCTTGCTGATCGTGAGGCCCAGCGACGTTCCGACTTACGTGGAGTACGGAGCGGCAGATGCAGGGGTGGTGGGCAAGGATATGCTGTTGGAGCAGGACCGGGATGTGTACGAGCCGTTGGATCTGAAGTTCGGCGCCTGCAGGATCGCGGTCGCCGCGCTCCGGGGGCAGGAACTTCGCGACAGGCTGTCGTCGAAGATCCGAGTGGCGACCAAATATCCGAACATCACCGAACGGTACTTCAATCAGAAGGGCATTCCGGTCGAGATCATCAAGCTCTACGGGTCAATCGAGCTGGCGCCCATCGTCGGGTTGGCCGAGCGAATTGTGGACCTGGTTTCCAGCGGCAGAACCCTCAAGGCCCATCACCTCGTTGAGGTGGAAGTCATCGCGCAATCCACTGCGCGGCTCATCGTGAACCGGGCCAGCCTGAAGTTGAAGCATGGCAGCATCACCGATCTGATCGCCAGGCTGCAGGGTAGCCGGCCGCGGAACGGCGGGCGAAAAGGTGGATAGAGGGGCTCACGCCGTGATGGTTGCGCACCGGGACCCCGCGTCCTGGCACATGGCCGGCTCGTGAAGCGGCAGAGGGGACGACCATGAAGGTGATATCAAGTGCGGATCGGGCGTTCAAGGCCACGGTCAAACGGATCACGTCTCGGTCGAACCTGCAGGGAGGCGCGGTGGAGACCGCCGTGAAGACCATCCTCAACGCGGTCGAGCGTCGCGGGGATCAGGCACTCGTCCGGTACACGAAGAAATTCGACAAAGTAGCCCTCAAGCCGCCGCAGTTCCGCATCAGTCCGGAACAAGTGAAGGAAGCGTACTACCAAATCCGGAAGGAGGAGGGAGACGCGCTTCGCTATGCCGCGCAGCGGATCATGGCGTTCCACGAACGGCAACGGTCAAAAACCTGGATGTACCAGGACAACGGGGCGACCCTGGGCCAGGTGGTCATGCCGCTCGATGCCGTGGGACTCTACGTGCCGGGCGGGAAGGCGGTCTACCCTTCGTCCGTCCTCATGTGCGCTATTCCGGCGAAAGTGGCCGGCGTGAAGAGGGTCGTGATGTGCACCCCCGCTTCTAAAGGCGGCATCAGCCCCTATCTGCTCGTGGCCGCCGACATCGCCGGCGTGGACGAGGTGTACCGGATCGGAGGGGCGCAGGCGATCGCCGCCATGGCGTATGGGACAAAGACCATCACGCGGGTGGACAAGATCGTCGGACCCGGCAACATCTTTGTGGCCACGGCCAAACGCCTCCTTTACGGCACGGTGGATATCGACATGATCGCGGGCCCCAGCGAACTCCTCGTCATCGCCGATGAGGCCGCCAATCCATCTCACGTGGCGGCCGACCTGCTGTGCGAGGCGGAACACGATGAGGAGGCCCGGGTGTACTTGGTCACCACCTCGGACCGCCTGGCAAAGGACGTGGTCCGTCAGATGCAGGAGCAGCTCAAGAGACTGAAGCGAGAGAAGATCGTCGCCAAATCGATCGCTCGCCATGCGGTGGCGCTCGTGGTCGCAAGCATGGAGGAAGCGATCGACCTCGCGAACGACATCGCCCCGGAGCATCTGACGCTGTCGGTGGACCGACCGTTCGACTATCTGGAAAAAGTCCGGCATGCCGGTGCGTTATTCTTGGGCCGCTACACTCCCCCGGCTGTGGCGGACTACGTCGCCGGACCGAATCACGTCTTGCCCACGGGCGGGACCGCGCGGTTCTTCTCACCGCTGTCGTTCGACGACTATGTGAGAAAGACCAATATTATTGCGTACAGCAAAGAGGAGCTGACGAAAGTGAAGGACCATCTCTCGCGTATTGCGCAGATGGAGGGGCTCGATGCGCATGCCAAATCAGTGGAGAGCAGGTATCAATGAAGACCGTCAAAGTCAACCGGCGCGCCACGATTGAACGTACCACCACCGAAACGGAGGTCAGGGTTGATCTGACTCTGGATGGAACAGGCCGCGGCCGGATCCGGACCACGATCCCATTCCTGGATCACATGCTGACCCTGCTGGCGAAACATGGGTTCTTTGACCTGACGGTTCAGGCCAAGGGTGATACGGAGATCGACGATCATCACACGGTCGAGGATATCGGGATCGTCATCGGCGATGCGCTGAAACAGGCGCTCGGAACCAAAGAGGGGGTGCGCCGGTTCGGGTGGGCCTCGGTCCCGCTCGATGAAACCCTGGCGCAGGTCACGGTGGACCTCAGCGGCCGGCCCTACCTCGTCTACAACGTCAAGCTGCCGCACCGGCGGATCAAAGGCTTCGACCTCTACCTGTTCGAGGACTTCTTCCAGGCGCTGATGACCCACGCGGCGTTGAACCTGCATGTGAACGTGCTGTACGGGCGCAATCCGCATCATATTATGGAGGCCGTGTTCAAGGCGCTGGCGAAAGCACTGGACCAGGCTACCGCATTGGACGAGCGGGTGACGGGAGTGCTGTCAACGAAGGGAAGGCTATAGGCAATGGGCCATAGGCTATAGGGAAGAGGGGAAGCTCGGTTAACCCATCGCCCATTGCCTATCGCCCCGAGCCTGCGCGAAGCGCTATGATCGCCATCATCGACTACGGCATGGGCAACCTCCGGAGCGTCCAGAAAGCCTTCGAAGCGGTGGGGCACCAGGCTGTGGTGACACGTGAGCGCCGGGTGCTCAACGATGCGAGCCATCTCGTGCTGCCAGGGGTGGGGGCCTTTGCCGACTGCATGTCCAACCTTGAACGGTACGGGTTGATCGAACCCATTCGAAGCGCCATCGCTCTCGGAAAGCCGTTCCTGGGTATCTGCCTGGGTCTTCAGCTTCTGTTCACCGAAAGCGAAGAGTTCGGCGTCCACAAAGGTCTGGATATCGTGCCGGGCAAGGTGAAACGGTTCCCCTGGGGACCGGCTCCCGCAAGGGTGCCTGTCCCCGGTCTCAGAGAGGGACCAGCACCGGCAGAGCCGGAGCCTGTCCCTCGGCTCAAAGTCCCTCACATGGGCTGGAACGCGTTGACAATCAAGCGCGAGGCGCCGCCCTTGCGAGGCGTCGAGACAGGAGCCCACCTCTATTTCGTGCACTCCTATTACGTCGAGCCCTCCGATCTCTCGGTGGCCTGCAGCGTGACGGAGTACGGGATCCCGTTCGTCTCGAGCATCTGGCGGGACAACATCTTTGCCTGCCAGTTTCACCCTGAGAAGAGCCAATCGGTTGGTCTTCACATCGTTCGGAATTTTGGTCAGTGGCAATGAGGAAGGCGTGAACAACCCTCAGGGCGACACAAGAGTCTTTGTGCGAGCTGCCCAAAGCCTCTCACTTGCTGTGGCCGCGTTGGTCCTCGGCGGGTGCGTTCCTTCCAAGGTGACGATTAATACGTCGACGGAGGTCAACAAGTATCGCGTCAAGACGGTTGCGGTGATCCCGTTTGAGGCGCTCGCTACCCCTCAGGTCACCGAGACACGCGCCTCCGAGATTCCAGCCCCGCAGGGAGCCAAACGATCAGACATTTCATTTGCTGCCCCCCAGGCTACTGAAAAGCTGGACCAGCCGACCGTCACCGTCCCGTCCCAGGCGGCCGAGAAAGTCACGCGGATTTTTTATGGGAAGCTGCAAAATTGGGAGGGGATAAAGATTCTCCCGCCAGACGAAGCAGCCCGAACGATCAAGGCGCTTGGGTCCGGCACGACGGGGATGGCGCCGGAAGAAATAGCCCGGCAGGTGGCGATCCGGCTTTCGGCTGATGCGGCGCTGTTGGGGCGGGTCCTGGTGTATCAGGAGCGGGTTGGCAGTAAATTGGGTGCCACCCCTCCTGCCGCGGTGGGCTTCGAGGTGAAACTCATCGGGGCCGACGGCACGACCTTGTGGGTCGGTAACTACTACGAGAAACAAAGGCCGCTGAACGAGGATTTCATCGGATCTGTTCAGCGAGGATTTGTGTTCGTCACGGCCGAGGAGTTGGCCGAGTACGGGGCTGAGCGCGTGATCCGCAGTTTTCCCTTCGGGGGGCCGTCGTCCCGTCCACAACAGTGAAGCGAATAGCCAGCAGCGGATAGCCAATAGCTCCGAGCTGGTCGCTACGAGCTATTCGCATTAACTAACAGCTATCAGTAAACGCTCATGCTTGTGATCCCCGCCATTGACCTGAAGGACGGACGATGCGTCCGTCTCCGGCAGGGAGACATGCGCGAGGAGACGGTCTATTCCGAGGATCCTGCGGCGATGGCGTTGTACTGGGAGGGGCTTGGCGCCCGGCTCCTCCATGTCGTGGATTTGAACGGAGCGATTGAAGGCGAGCCCAGAAACTTTTCCCAGATCGAAGCCATCCTGAAAAGGGCGGCGGTCCCTGTCCAGATCGGGGGCGGGATCCGGACGATCGATACCATCAGGCTGTATCTCTCACACGGCGCCAGTCGGGTGGTGTTGGGAACCGCGGCCCAGCAGGATCGAACCCTCCTCGAGCGAGCCTGTGCAGAGTTTCCAAACCGCATCCTGGTGGGTATCGATGCTCGAGACGGCACGGTCGCCGTGCGGGGATGGACCAGCCTGTCCGATGTGTCGGTCATGGAGCTGTTGCAGACGCTCTCGGGCTATCCCCTCTGTGGTGTGATCCACACCGATATTGCCAGGGATGGGATGTTGGAAGGTCCAAACCTGGTTGCGCTTCGTGAGATCGTGGAGGGCTCGCCTGTGCCGGTGATCGCGTCAGGTGGCATCACCCGGGTCGAAGATATCCGGGCGATCAGGTCCCTGGGGCTGCGCGTCGAAGGGGCTATCGTGGGCAAGGCCCTGTATGACGGGAAGTTGGACTTCGCGGCGGCACTAGCCGCCGCGGGCTCGGGGCTATAGGCGAGAGGGGGAAGCGGAGCGGTGCGGCAATTGTGGTAATGGGTGAGGGGTGTCACGTGATGGGTGAACAGCTAGGGTCCCAGCGGACTGCACATCACTGATGAGCCTTCATCCATCATGGTCATTTCTTCCCTATAGCCCATAGCCAATTGCCCATAGCCTCATGCTGCGAGTGAAACGAGCGATGTTGACCAAGCGCATCATTCCGTGTCTGGATGTCAAGGACGGCCGCGTGGTGAAAGGCGTCGCGTTTGTCGACCTCCGCGACGCAGGCGATCCGGTCGAGGTGGCTCGGGCGTATGATCGGGATGGGGCTGACGAGCTCTGTTTCCTGGACATCACCGCCTCGTACGAGAACAGGAACATCATCTTGGACGTGGTGGCCAAGACGGCGGAGCAGGTGTTCATGCCGCTGACGGTGGGGGGTGGCGTCAAGACTCTGGAGGACATTCGGGCGTTGTTGAAAGCCGGATCCGACAAAGTCAGCATTAACACGGCGGCGGTCGAGCAGCCGGAGTTCGTGAAGGCGGCGGCTGAACGATTCGGCACGCAGTGCATCGTGGTGGCCATCGACGCAAAGCGTGTTGGGAGTGACGCGAAGCGTGTTGGGTTTGACGCGAACCGTCACCAGGCAGGCGGGAACCCAGCCGCGGCTTCCCGCTGGGAGGTGTTCACTCACGGCGGCCGCAGGCCGACGGGGATTGATGCCGTCGAATGGGCTCGAAAGATGGAAGCGTTCGGAGCCGGAGAGATTCTGCTCACCAGCATGGACCGGGACGGAACACAACACGGGTACGACGTGGAGTTGACCGCGGCGGTGTCCGAAGCCGTTTCGATCCCAGTGATCGCCTCGGGCGGGGCCGGGACGCTCGAACACCTCTACGATGGGTTCGTCCGAGGTCGAGCGGACGCGGTGTTAGCGGCATCCATCTTCCATTATCGAACCCACACGATTCCGGAGGCCAAAGCGTATCTGCGCGGGCGCGGCATTGCCGTGAGGCTGGCAGGCGAATGAGGCGATCATGATCGACTTCAGTCAACTCGTGTTCGATGAGCGAGGGCTGATCCCGGCGGTGGTCCAAGATTGGCGGGACGGCACCGTCCTGATGCTCGGATTCATGAATCGCGAGGCGCTGGAGAAGACCTTGCAAACCAAATCCGTTCATTTCTGGAGCCGATCCCGGAACTCACTGTGGGAAAAAGGGGAACGCTCGGGCCATCGGCTGCTGCTGAAGGATCTCTTTGTGGACTGCGACCGGGACACGGTCCTGGTGAAGGCCGAGCCGGTTGGACCGACCTGTCATACCGGCGAGCGGGCCTGCTTCTTTACCCGGATGACTCCAGAGGGGATGCCTGAGGCCGGCAAGACGCAGGACGCCTTCGGCGGCATCCTTGAGCGCGTCTACCAGACGATTCAGGATCGCAAACGGTCTCCCCGGGCGGGATCGTACGTCTCTTCCCTCTTCGAAGGCGGCCCGGATCGGATTCTGAAAAAAGTGGTCGAGGAGGCTGGGGAAGTCCTGCTTGGGTCCAAGGGTGGCAAACGGGACGAGGTGATTGGTGAGGTCGCCGACCTCTTCTTTCACACCCTTGTTGTCCTCGGCTATCACGACATCACCCCAGAGGAAGTGTACCAGGAACTCGCGAGTCGGTTTGGAAAACCCGGTCTTCGCACGCAGCGCATCGAGACAGGTGAGGAGGAGGCAATGGAACGAGGAGAACGAGAGCGTCGGAGCGGAGAGAAGCGGAGAGGGGGGCACGAGAGGAGAAACACCTTCAAGAAGGATACGAGCCCGGAACGCAGAACTGAGCGGCAGCGGCGGCAGGGTCAGGACAGACGGGGGAGGCCGACGTGAGCGACTGTATCTTTTGCCGGATCGCGGAGAAGAAGATCCCCTCAAAAATTGTGCATGAGGATGATCGAACCGTGGCGTTCGAAGACGTCAACCCCCAGGCGCCGGTCCATGTGCTGGTGGTTCCACGGCGGCACGTGCACTCGGTGGCTGAGTTGGAAGCGGCGGATGCCACCCTCTTAGGCCACCTCATGCTGACCGGCGCGGCGATCGCGAAACAAAAGGGGATCGCCGAGTCCGGCTACCGGCTGGTGCTCAACACCGGCAAAAACGGCGGCCAGACGGTCTTTCATCTGCATCTTCATCTCCTCGGCGGCCGCCCCATGCACTGGCCACCGGGGTAGGATAAGTCATAGCCTGCGAATTGACGGGGCTCGACTCCGGCGACATAATGCGTACGACTCTGGAGCACGTCTAACCATGCAAGCCGCCACTTCACGCCGCATGTCATCGCTTCTTCTGGCTCGGTGCCAATACCCGATTCGCTGGCACAAGGGGAAAGGTGCGTGGACCGCCTGGCCGGTCGGCTTGCCGGTCACAGCCATGGACACGACTAAAGAGAAGACGCGGCGGAGGCTATACCGTGCGATTCAAAGCCATCTGGAATGCTTGCTCGAGCGCGGCCTTTCTCTTCCACGCAAGTCGCGGCTACGCATGAGGCTTGAAGG
>CAYJUP010000020.1:0-6121 GCA_964373365.1 uncultured Nitrospiraceae bacterium | reverse complement strand
AAGCCGCGCGGCAAGAATGAGTCTGGTGTAGTTAAAGGCCGTGCGTAAAGTTTTCTGAATTGGCGAGACTACCGCAGCAAAACGGCTTCACACTCATCAAGGAAAAAGGTTCCATTCGTTATTATGGCAAGCCAGGGATAGGCCGACTGATTCGGATTGACTATCATGGTTCCAAGGCAGTGCCGACGGGGACCTGCCAGGCCATCCTGAAAGCGGCCGGGCTTAAGCATCGGGAGGAGTAACGTGATCAATCTCAAGTATTCACTGGTGATCGAGGCCACGGACGACCCCACCTTTTTTGGGTTTTACTCGCCCGATCTTCAAGGGTTCACCGGCGTAGGCCATTCCATCGAGGATTGCCTGTACCAGGCGCGGTGGGGGATGGAAGAGCATCTGGCCCTCCTGAAAGAGAAAGGCCTACCTATCCCCGAACCAAGTCCGAATCCAACCGTCGTGATCCAGAACGAAAAGCGAGTCGGACAGACTGCTTAACGGCGGCCGCCCCATGCACTGGCCACCGGGGTGAGATGAGCCGGCCGGTTGTGCTCTGTCTTCGTCATTCATAAGGAGAGGTCATGGCGGCGTACCGGGAACTTGATGTGCGGTTGACGCCCGAACAGTAGGCATTGAAGGAGCATGTTAACGAATTCGCCAAATCCGTCTTGCGGCCAACCGCAGCCGTGCTGGACCGTCTGCCGGACCCGCAGTAGGTCTTGAAGGCAGGCATCCAAAACTCCTTTATAACCGTAATCTCACCGGGCACAATGGTTGCCGGTCGACACCTTTCATCAAAACCATCTGTGGAAGCGATTAGAAGAGTTTGTCCGGAACCGCATCCAACGGTTCATTCAAGCGCTGTTGGAGGAAGAGGTGACGGAGTTATTGGGCTGCGCAAGTCCCCCCGCCGGGAGACGAGGGATGCGCCTCCTGGCAATAACTAGTCATGGGAAAGGAGCTGAAAAGTGATTAAGCTAAAGGGCTTCGGGCATATCAATATTGTTGTGGATGACATCAATAAGGCTACCCAGTTTTACCAAGATAGTCTGGGTGCAATTCCGGTACAAGAGGTTCCACATTTCAAAAATATTGGATTTGCCAAGGCTGCCGGTTTCTTATCCAATCCTGCTGAAGTAGATGTCTCTATCAGATTCCTTGCGTTGCCTTCTTCTACGCCCATTATTTTAGAGTTGATGGAATATCACTCTCCTAAAGGTCAAGAGAGCGTTCACTACTTCAAGACCAATGATAGGGGCGGTCCTCGGCATATTTGTCTTCGTGCAGAGAATGTTGTGGAAGCCTTTGAGCACCTCAAGGGATGTAAGGGCGTGCAGATGATTAATCAGTCTGCCGAATATATGCCATACAAGCTTGATAGCATCACACCGCAGCAATTCAGATTTTTTGATCCTCAGCTAGAAGCAAATAAGGACGCAAAGGATAAAATGTGCCGAAGTGCCGGAAGCACTACGTTTTTTTATTGTATCGATCCATATGGAGTTCAGTGGGAAATTGAACAACGCCCTGATGATGTTGGATGAGACTGATAAAGGATTCACCTGAATATAATTCCGCCTGCATGATTATTTCGACGGTCGGAGGGTCTCACGATGACAGTCACGGTTCAGAACGCGAGCGTGTACTTAGTAGACCAAGGCACAGGGCCCCCCACGCTGTTTGTACATGGCGTACCCGACTCAGCAGATGTGTGGTCAGGGGTCATCGCCCGCCTGAAAAGCCGTTACCGATGTCTGGCTCCGGACCTGCCTGGTTTTGGTCGCTCGACGGCCCCGGAAGACTTCGATTGTTCATTGGATAATATGGCTCGTTTCGTTGATGGTTTAGTGAATGCCATTGGCATCAAGGAACCATTGAACCTTGTCGTACATGATTTTGGAGGCCCGTTTGGACTGGCCTGGGCCGTCAAGCATCCAGCGAAAGTCAAACACTTGGCGATCATGAATACGCCGTTCTTCTCTGATTATCGCTGGCACTTCTGGGCGAAAGTGTGGCGCACGCCGGTTCTCGGCGAACTCAGTTGGCGGTTGATGAAGCGATGGGTCCTTACGATGGAAATGAAACGGGGGTCGCGCAAGCTCACCGTGAAACAGATCCATGACACGTTTGCCCTGATTACTCCGGCGATGCGACGAATGATTTTACGGCTCTACCGTACGACCGATCCCAAAAATTTCAAAGGCTGGGAGGATAAGCTCTTGCAACTTACCAGTCGCGTGCCAACATGCGTTCTATGGGGAGATCACGATCCTTACATTCCAAGAAAGTTTGCGGCTCGCTATGGAGCTCAATCTGTTAGTTACTTTCCAGAGAGTGGACACTGGGTTCAGGCCGAAGAAGTGGACAAGGTATCGGAAAGCTTGTTGGAGTTTTTCTCCAAGTAATACGGCCACAACATCCTCGACGCGGCGCTGCCTTGGTAGGAGGCCATCATGATATTCGAGCCTTTCTCGATCAAGAACGTGACTTTCAAGAACCGCATTCTGCGGTCATCCATCGGCGGCAGGACCTGCTACTACGACGGGACCGTGAACCCCGCATGGAAGCGTTTCGAGAAGCGCTTCGCCGAGCAGGGTGTCGCGGGTATCATCTCGGCCACGATCACCGTGGATGAACGCCGATGGTCGCCGTTGGAGTATCCGAAACTTTCACAGGACCGTTTTGTGAAGCCCATCCGTGAGGCGGTGCAGGCCGTTCAGGCGCTCGGATGCAAGTACATCCTCCAGTTGGGCGACCATGGCTACCACACCCAGACCAGCCTCTTGCCGCAGGTCGAGGACTCGAAGTCGGCATCCTCCGGGTTCGACCTGGTGTTCGGCTACGGCAATCGCAGCAGCGCGATGACCACGGAAGAAATTCAGCAGACGGTCCGGAACTTTGCGGCAGGGGCGAGACGCGTGCGCGAAGCGGGCTGCGACGGCCTGGAGATCACTGCGTCTAAAGGCTACCTCATCCACCAGTTCCTGAACCCCGCAACAAACCGCCGGACCGACGCCTACGGTGGATCGGTCGACAAGCGCTTTCAGTTTCTGCGTGAAATCGTCCAGGCAGTGCGACAGACAGTCGGACACGACTTCCTGTTCGGCATCCGCCTGTCCGCTGTTGACTTCAACTACCTTCCGGTGAACTTCCGATGGCCAGTGGTGTTTCCCCTCCGGCACTACTTCATGGGCAATGGGCTCAAAGAGACCCTATACTACGGCCAGGAGCTAGCCAAGCTGGGGGTCGACTACCTCCACATCAGCAGTGGGTTCGGCTTCATCAATCCGAAAGAGAGCCCCGGCGCGTGGCCCGTTGACGAGTTCCGGCTCTACGCCAACGCGACCCGCCACCTGAGCGCAAAGGCCAACGTTCGGGCCATGCTGCTCAACGTACTTCCCCGGCCTGTGCTTCGCGGGATCTTTGGGTTCGGCTGGAAATATAAGCCGGCGGTTAACGCCGACTATGCCCGAACCTTCAAGCAGGTCGTCGGCCTGCCCGTTATCGCCAACGGCGGCTTCCAGCGTCAGGACACCATCGAGGAGGCGTTGAGAACGGGGCAATGCGATATGGTGGGAATGGCGCGGCCGCTGCTCGCCAATCCGAACCTCCTGAGCCTCTTCAAGCAGGGGATGAACGAGCCACCCAAACCGTGCAGCTACTGCAACCGGTGCTCGGTAGCAACCGTGGTGCTGCCACTCGGCTGTTACGACCGCTCGCGGTTTCCGTCGCAGGACGCGATGGAAGCCCAAATCCTGTGGTGGACCGGCGGCCCTGAGGATGAGGCACCCGCCAGGACGGCCGGAGCCTAGAGGGTTGGACGCGCCCATCGCCCATTGGTGTGGCCTATCACAACTGACCCGGCACTTCCTGATGCGCAGGCGTCGCTCATCGAAGACGGAGTCAACGATGTGCTGGCCCTCGTGGGAGCGAGACAATTGTTGGCGGGTCTGAGCTGAGCGTGGAAGGCACATCCTCGGCGGATGCCCCAGCACTGGCTGACGGGGTAAATGGTTCCTGGCACCTGTTTCTGACCCCGCCGCTCCGGCAACGTGTGCTCGAGATCGCATGCCCACGAGGTAGAGTGTAAAAAACGGTGGGTACCCCGCTCCTTCAGCAAAGCCTGCCTCCGGCCTTGGCTGCCCTTTGGAGAGGTAAAAGTGGTGGGCAGCGCGTGATCTTGCGCCGGTCTTGAAAACCTGCTAGTGTCTATACAATTGCCATGCGCGAGACAAGGAGACTCCCATGACCACAGCGGCGTTACTTCGAAAGGCCAGGCCCGTAAATGTGCGACAGGCACAAGCTGGGCTTTCCAAGCTGATCAGTTCCAAAATGCCGTCGCTCGTGCTGTCGCACGGCAAGCCGGTGTCCTTTTTGATGCCCTACGAAGAGATGCTCGACCTGTTGGAAATGCTGGAAGAGCTTAAGGACCAAAAGCTCTTGAAGGAAATCGCTAAAGCGAGGTCGGAGTATGCCCAAGGGAAGGCGGTTCCAGCCGAGCGGTTGTTTCGCAAAATGAGACTGTAGGCCGTGCCCTATGAGGTCGTGTTCCCGAGTGAACGGGTAGAACGCGAGTTCGAGAAAACGCTCGAAAAACTTCCTGCCGACTATCAATCCGCAATCGCCGAAAAAGTCCGATCGCTCAGTCTCAATCCCAGACCCGAAGGGAAACGGTATAAGAAGCTCAAAGGCGAAGTAGTCGTTGCGCAATTCATCGCGCAATACCGGCTTCGGATCGGCCCCTACCGCCTTCTGTATGACATTGATGAGACGCGCAAGAAAGTGATTTTGCTGAAGTTGGTGAAGCGCGGCGAGCGGACGTACGGCTAGTTGCGCTTCACGATTTCGAAGTCTCAGTAGGTACTCCGTTCCTTCAGCAAAGCCTGCCTCCAGTCTTGGCTACCCTTTAGAGAGGTAGAAGAGTTGAGCAACGCATATGTGGTTCCTGCGGGTTCCTATCAGCGACGGTAGACTGCCTTGACCGAGTCGGCTAGGTAGGCGCACAATTCCTTCTCAATCGGCGCAGCCCCATGCACTGGCCGCCTGGGTGAAAAGTAGAATGTCACCGGGTTCTTCTTATCTTGACCAGCACTAGTTTGCTGGGTAATGCTACAGTAGTCATAGTCAGAGGTGTGAGATGAGCCAGCAAATGCCGCAGAAGCTCCAGGTGAGTCCATTGCGCGAAACAATTTTTGAAATTCGTTTTCAGCCAACGACACCTGCTGCGGGAGATCTTTTGCCCGGGCTACTGTACTCCGCGATGAAGTCTGATTATCCCGAGGTGATGCCGCTGCCTATGGCCAGTGTCCCGAGGGGCATCCGCGAGAAGAATCCAGATCTCCATTTTCAGCCTTCGCATCGTCTCCAGGGCAATGTCACTTCAGTTCAAGTCGGTGATCGAGCGGTTTCTCTCATCACTACGGAGTATCCGGGCTGGAATCGCTTCAGGGAGAAGTTGGAATCGCTTATCAAGGCAGTGAGAGAAACGGGACTTGTGAAGCACGTCGATCGCTTTTCCCTAAAGTACATCAATATCATTGAGGCATCAGGAACTGAAAAGCAGCTCGCGCTTATCAATATGAAGATTGAGCTGAATAATGCTGCACCGAGCGAGCGGGGTTTTCAGTTGCGGGCAGAATATGATGAAGGCAAATGCATCACGATAATTCAAATTACTCCAGGTTCCACCGCGAAGCATCCTTCGTCCGGCAAGGAAGTCTCAGGGTTGCTGTTCGAGGTTGATACGATAAGATTCGAGCCCGACAGCGCATTCTTGACAAATCCTGCGGCTTTCTTGGAAGAAGGCCATTCAGTAGCCAAACGCACGTTCTTTTCTCTTTTAGCCAAAACAACTCTGGAAAGATTACAGCCTCTCTGGTGATATGACAATCTCAGACTCAAGATGTCGCGAGCTTGAAGCGCGCGGGACTGCAGGATCCACGTTGGCGAAGACGGCTTTGCTAAGCCTTGTGCTTGTTCTTGCTCAGCATGCGGCTCCACTAAGAGAGCTTGATTTGAGTAGGGTGCAACTGATTCGCACTGCAGGGACTGTTTCCGAGCCTTCCTCTCTTCAAATAAATGAAATGGACATATTTTGTCCTGAACGCGCAAATTTCACATACAGATC
>CAYJUP010000019.1:12406-17467 GCA_964373365.1 uncultured Nitrospiraceae bacterium | reverse complement strand
ACGCCGCTGCGCAGGCACTGCCCCCCTCTCGTCCCTTCGCGCTCGCCGCGCAGAATCTGCACTGGGAAGACGAGGGCCCCTTCACGGGTGAAGTCTCTGCCCCCATGCTCAAGGACCTGGGATGCCAGTACGTGATTCTAGGACATTCGGAACGGAGGCACTCCTTCGGCGATGACGATAAGAAGATCAGCAAGAAAGTCCACGCCGCACTCCGGCACGGGCTGCGCCCGATTCTCTGCGTGGGGGAGTCGCTCTCCGATCGCAAGAAAAGGCGGACCAAGACCGTCGTCACTGGACAGCTACGGAAGTGCCTAGAGGGGATCTCTAAGGACGAGCTCCGCACGCTCACCATCGCGTACGAGCCGGTGTGGGCCATCGGGACAGGCCACGCCGCCACACCCGCCCAAGCGGGGGCGGTTCACGACACGCTTCGGGCCACCCTGGCAAGAGGCTGGGGCGCGGAGGCCGGCGAGCAGGTTCGTATCCTGTATGGGGGCAGTGTGACTCCGGAGAATGTCGGCGCGTTCATGGCCTCAGACCAGATCGACGGGGCGTTGGTAGGAGGGGCTTGTCTCGATCCGCAGTCTTTTGCTACTATTATCTCCCTTGCGCAGAGAGTCGCCCGCTAAGAAAGCGCGATGAGGAAGGAATAAGGAGGAGGGTATGGTCTACACCTTGGCCGTCGTGGTCCACGTCTTTGTGTGCTTCTTGATGATCGCCGCCATTCTGCTGCAGGCCGGCAAGGGGGCCGAAATGGGAGCCGCCTTTGGAGGATCGAGCCAGACGGTGTTCGGAAGCCGAGGACCCGGTACGTTTCTGAGCAAAGTCACGGTGGTGGCGGCGATTATTTTTATGCTGACTTCGCTTGGCCTGGCGGTGCTCTCCAGGGAACGGACCTTCTCCTCAACCGTCATTGACCTCAATAAGAAGGACGCCTCAACCACTCCCGCGTCCCAGCCCAGCGCCCAGACAAACGAACCTGCGCTTTCGCCGCCCTCCGGCGAAATGACGCCTCCAGCGCCCGCCACACCATAGGCACACGTTGTGTCCGTTTGGTCCGTTTAACGGACTAACTGACTTAACAGACTCAACGGACAAAACGAGGTGGCGGATCAGACGCGCGTGAGCCACGCCTTGTGCGCACGGTCCTCGCCGCGCACAATCTCGAAGAAGGTCTTTTGCAGGTCTTTCGTCACGGGGCCGGGGGTGCCGGTGCCGATCCGGCGGCCGTCTATTTCACGGATCGGCGTGATTTCCGCGGCGGTGCCGGTCAGGAACACCTCTTCCGCCACATACATGGCGTCGCGCGTGAACCGCTCCTCCACCACGGGGATATTCCGTTCCCGAGCGAGCTGGAGGACTGAATCCCGGGTGATGCCTTCCAGAATGGAGGTGAGCGGCGTCGTCTTCAGCACCCCCTTGCGGACGATGAAGACGTTTTCACCCGTGCCTTCCGCCACGTACCCGTCCGGGTCGAGCAGAATGGCCTCGTCGTAGCCGTCCGCCTTCACCTCGTGTTTGGCCAGGATGGAGTTCACGTAGTGCCCTGAGATCTTTGCACGCGTCATGGCCACGTTGACGTGATGCCGGGTAAACGAGGACACCTTCGCCCGGATGCCGCTGGCCAAGGCTTCCTCCCCCAGATAGGTGCCCCACCGCCAGGCAGCAATCGCCAGGCGGACGGGGTTCTCCCCCGGATAGAGCCCCATCGCCCCGTACCCGATATAGACCAGTGGCCGGATATAGCAGGCTTCCAACCGATTGACGCGAACCGTCTCGATAATCGCCTCCGCCACCTGTTTCTTATCGTACGGGATCGTCATCAGCGCGATGTGGGCTGATTCAAACAGCCGGTCCACATGCTCAGGCAGGCGGAAGATCGCGGACCCGTCCCGACCCTTATAACAGCGGACCCCCTCGAACGCGGCCAAGCCATAGTGGAGCGAATGCGTCAACACATGGACCGAGGCATCCTCCCAATTGACGAACGCGCCGTCCATCCAGATTTTTTTGCTCGGTTCCAGCATCACATGCTCCGCAGAGCCGACTCGGAGGAAAGTTCTCCGGACTTCGAACTGCAGTCGGCGCCACTATAGCAGCGCCTCCGAAGGGCCGTCAAGCGACTCGGGAATGACGCGGCATGCAATCCTCTCGACAGTTCCTACGTCCTCCCCTAGAATCGCCTGGGTTCATCCACGCGAGGTGCTCTATGCGTCGAACCGCATTTCTGATCGGCCTTCCCTTCCTGGCGCACGCAGGCCTTGCGCTCCTGTTCGTGCTGGCCGTCTCGCCGGCTGCAGCGGAAGTGCACACGATCACGGCCACCGGCGAATATCGGATGACGGGCAAGGATACGCCTGAGGAAGCGAAGCGCCGCGCGCTCCAGGAGGCGAGACGACTCGTGCTTGACCGGACATGGACTTATCTCCTGGGCGTCACGGAGTTGAAACCCTTTCGGTTGACACTGAACAACATCCAGGAATTCACAAAAGGGCTCATCGAGGTCACGGAGGACGCAACGCGGAGCCAACGCGAGGGGGAGACCGTCGTCGTTCGCAGTGATGTGACGGCCAAGGTCGATCCGGTCATGGTGCAGCGACGGATCAACGCGGTTCGCCAGAGCCAGAACGTGGGGGATTGACCGCTCCTATCCAACTCTCATCGATCTTTTGCACGTCTTCACAGTTTTTCGGATCGCCCCACGCGAAGGCCCGACCGACATACCCCGTTGATGGAAACGTGCCTCGGCACGGTGCATGCATGACGGCCAGCCGCACTCCGCGCGCATACGCCTTTTGCTCGGTCTTGAGAAGGCTCTGCCCCACAAACAGGCCGATCACGACGAGCATCGTGGCGAGCAAAAGTCCAGCGACCACCCCGCTTTGGAAATGAGTCAACTGCATGGCTACGTTCTCCCGTTGCAACGCTGGCGCTATTGTAGCACCGCTCCATGCCGGACGACCTTGACACTTCTCGACGGTCTATGATAGAAAACCTCGCTCTTGCAGGAGGCTCAAGACATGTACGCAATCGTGGAGACCGGAGGGAAGCAATACCGGGTGCAGCCCGGTGAAGTCCTCCGGGTCGAGAAACTTCCCGGCGAAGTGGGCGGAACCGTGGAGTTAATGCAGGTTCGGTTGGTCCACGGCGACGCCGGGCTCCTGGTCGGCCGGCCTTGGGTTGAGCGTGCTCGTGTGACCGCCGAGATCATCGGCCAGGGGCGAACCCGCTCCCTGATGGTGTTCAAAAAGAAGCGGCGGAAAAACTACCGGCGGACCAAAGGCCACCGCCAAAGTTTCACGCAGGTTCGGATCACAGGGATCGCGACGGCATAGCGAAGCCAGAGGGAACGGGGCATGGCAACCAAAAAGGGCGGCGGTTCATCCCGGAACGGCCGAGACAGCAACCCGCAGTATCTCGGAGTCAAGGCGTTCGGCGGAGAGACCGTCAAGGCCGGGAGCATTCTAGTCCGGCAGCGGGGGACCAAAATTCATCCCGGCTTTAACGTCGGCCTCGGACGGGACCACACGCTTTTCGCTAAGATCACCGGCGTCGTCCAATACAAAGGGGGACGGGTCCGGCAGAAAGTCAGCGTCTATCCCAGTTCCTGAATCGCCGACCTCCTGAACCGCTCCGTCATCGTGTCTCGTCTGACACTTCACGAGCATCAATTTCCTGCGCTCGTCCCGATCCGAGCCCACACGGGTTCGGTGAGGGGTGTTTTGACTTCAGGACGCACGGCCTCCCGTCAAGCAACTGATGAAGGACTGAAGGTGACAGTGAACCTCCACGGGCAGACGGGTACGCTATCACCCTCACGGAGAAGGTCCACATAATCGGTGGGAGGGCTCCATGTCGCAGATCCGCGTGCTCTTGGTGGACGACAGCGACGTGTTTCTGAATGTGGAAGAGCGCTGGCTCTCGAAGGATCCACTCGTTCAGATCGTGGGGCGCGCGCACTCCGGCCAGGAGGCGGTCGAACAAGTGACCCGGCTCCGTCCCGATCTCGTGGTGATGGATGTCACCATGAGGGATATGAACGGGTTGGAAGCGACACGGCAAATCAAAGCGAAGCCTGGCGCGCCACGCATTGTGCTTCTGACCGTGGAAACGAACGCGGAATTCAAAGCGGCAGCTGAGGCCGTCAAGGTCGACGGCTTTCTTGCCAAAGCGCAACTGAGCACTATGCTGCTGCCGCTACTCTCTACGCTGTTCTCCAATTCTAAAGATAAAAATGCTGAAGACAAACGACGTGCTAAAGTGGTCGCAAAACGGTCAAAGAGACGGCCCAAGCGATGACATAACCTCACTCAGGGGAATTATCCTCGAGGCTGCTCCTTTCGCTCTTCGCATCGCCCCACCGGTCAACCGTTATCAACCACACCGGCCCCCGCTCTCATCGAATGGTTTGCTTTGTAAGTCATTGACAATTATACTTTCGTGATCTTCAGAAGTTTTCTGGGAACTTTGGGAGCTTGAGGTTCCGGGATGTTTGTGGATGAAGTCCGCATTTTTGTCAAAGCCGGTCGAGGCGGGGACGGCGTCTGTAGTTTTCGGCGCGAGAAGTATGTCCCGCGCGGGGGGCCTGACGGAGGGGACGGGGGGAATGGGGGGAATGTGTTGATGGTCGCCTCACGGCGTCTGACCACGCTGCTGGACCTCCGCTACAAGCAGCACTACGAGGCCAACCCGGGCAACCCGGGCGAGGGATCAAACAGGCACGGGCGCACCGCACCGGATGTGATCATCCATGTGCCGGTCGGCACGGTAGTCGTTGACGAGGCAACGGGCGACACTCTGGCTGATCTGACCGCCGACGAACAGTCACATGTGGTGGCCCGCGGGGGACGGGGCGGTCGGGGCAATGCCCGTTTCGCGACCTCGACGAACCGCGTCCCGACCCGCACCGAACCCGGCACGTCCGGAGAGGACCGGTGGCTCCACCTGGAGCTGAAACTGCTGGCGGATGTCGGGCTTGTGGGATTCCCCAACGCCGGGAAATCCACATTGATCGCGGCCATCTCCTCGGCGCGCCCCAAGATCGCGGACTACCCGTTCACC
>CAYJUP010000019.1:1532-12396 GCA_964373365.1 uncultured Nitrospiraceae bacterium | reverse complement strand
CCGTTCACCACCCTCACGCCCAACCTTGGGGTAGTCTCCTGGGGAGAGGACCGCAGCTTCGTGGTCGCCGATATCCCGGGCCTGATCGAGGGAGCCCACGAGGGCAAAGGGCTCGGCTTTCAGTTTCTCCGACATATCGAGCGGACCTCGTTTCTGCTCCACCTGGTTGACATCTCGGATTGGGCATCCGAGGACCCCGTGGTCAGTTTCGAGGTCATGCGGAAGGAACTCGTCGCCTATGACCCTGCACTGAAAACCAGACCGCTCGCCGTGGTCGGCACCAAGCTGGACATCAGAGGAAACGATCAGCGCCTTGACCGGTTGCGGACCTATTGCAAGCGACACCGCCTACGATTTTTCCCGATCTCCGCCGTCACGCGTGAGGGCCTCGACGCCCTCATCATCTTTGCGGGCAAACAGGTTGAATCCTTGAGGGCACCGTGCGCGACCACTTCCTAAAGCAGGCCAGACGGGTCGTGGTCAAGATCGGGAGCAGCCTCGTGGCCTCCCGCGAATCGGGTCTCAGGCCCGACCGCATTGATCGGCTGGCCGGCGAAATTTCCACCGTCAAGGAGGGCGGCCGCGACGTGCTGATAGTCTCGTCGGGCGCGATCGTCTCCGGCATCCAGAAGCTGGGGCTCAAGGCCTATCCGAAGAGCCTCCCCGTGAAGCAGGCGGCGGCGGCGGTGGGCCAAAGCCGGCTGATGTGGGCCTACGAGAAAGCCTTCGAACGGCTGGGCCAAAAGGTCGCCCAGATCCTGCTCACCCACCAGGATTTGGCGGACCGCCGGCGTTTTCTGAATGCACGCCACACGTTGACTACGCTGATCGAATTCGGGGTCATCCCCATCATCAATGAAAACGACACCGTCGCCGTCGATGAAATCCGCTTCGGGGACAACGACTCCTTGGCCGGCGATGTCGCGCATCTCGTGGATGCCGATCTCCTGGTGATTCTGTCTGACGTGGACGGGCTCTTCACCGAAGACCCGCGGCGGAATACCTCCGCAACGCTGATGCCCCTGGTGCCCGAGATCACGAAAGACATCGAACGGCTTGCTGGTGTGGCCAGCAGCTTCGAGGGCACGGGCGGTATGGCGAGCAAGATCCAGGCGGCCAAGAAAGTGGCCGAGTACGGCGTCGCGACGCTCATCATGAACGGGGAGACGCCCGGGCTGCTTCCGGCCGTCTTTGAAGGGGCCAACGCCGGCACGTTCATCTTGCCTCGCGGGCGCCGGCTGACCAGTCGGAAGCATTGGATCGCCTTCACTCTCCGGGCGAAAGGGAAGGTGGCGCTCGACGACGGAGCCGTGGAGGCGCTCGTGCGCCGCGGCAAGAGCCTACTCCCGTCCGGAATCATCGAGGTCAGCGGCGACTTCGGCCCCGGCGATACCGTGACCTGCACCGACCGGCATGGAAAAGAGTTTGCGAAGGGATTGGTCAATTTCTCTTCGGACACCTTGAATCGGATCAAGGGGCTCAAGACCTCAGACATTCAGAAAGCCATCGGCTTGCAGGAGTACGAGGAGGTTATCCACAGGGACAACCTGGTGATCCTGTAGCAAGCAGCAAACAGCTCACAGCTCGAATCAAGGAGCTCAGAGCTATTTGCTATTCGCTACTCGCTGTGATCTATGCGTATCGGCCTGTTCGGCGGGACGTTCAACCCCATCCATCGCTGCCATCTGGCCATCGCCGCGCAGACTCGGGACCGGCTCCGCCTCGACCGCATTATCTTCATCCCCTCTGGTGATCCCCCCCATAAGCCCTCGGAGTCCCTGGCTCCGTCACGACATCGGCTCGAAATGGTGAGACGCGCCGCCGCAACGGATCCCTCTTTCGAAGTCTCCGAGGTGGAACTGCGACGCGTCACAAAGTCCTACTCCATCGAGACAGTGCACACGCTCCGTGGCGCGTACGGACCGGAGGCGGAGCTGTTTTTCATCATCGGGCTCGACGCGTTTCTTGAATTTCCCAGCTGGAAGCGGGCACCCGAGCTGCTTCGGTCCTGCCATTTTGTCGTCGTGCCGCGCACAGGCACCGCCTTCCTCTCACTTTCGGACATGCCCCTGCTTCCGGCGATCGCGCCCGCATCGCTCAAGGCGCTGGATGACCGCCACCAGGACCGTCTTGATGTCCCCCTCCCCGGCGGCACCATGCTCACGCTTCTCGGACTCCCCCCCTGTGACGCCTCGGCGTCCGATATCCGGACCCGGCTCAGAAAGCGGCTCAGCCTGTCAAACCTGTTGCCTGCCTCGGTGGAATCCTATATAATTCAGTTCGGCCTCTATCAGGAGGAGACCAATCGTACCGGAGTCTAAGGCGAAAGCCCTTGCCATCTCGAGGGCGTCCCTCGAGAAGAAAGCCAACGACGTCCTCATCCTGCATGTTGCCAAGCTAACCTCCGTCGCCGATTATCTGGTCCTGTGCTCCGGGGAATCCGAGCGTCAAGTGCGGGCCATCGCGGACCACATTGACAGCGAGCTCTCCGGCCAGCGCGTCCCTCCCCTCAGCATCGAAGGCGCCATGACCGCGCAATGGATTCTCATGGATTTCGGGGACGTCGTGGTGCATGTCTTCCGGACCGACATTCGTGATCACTACGGGCTTGAGAAACTGTGGAGCGACGCGAGGCGGGTCCGACTACCGGCGCAGAAAGCCGCCCCCGCAGCGCCGCCCCTACGTCTGACCAAAAAGCGTTCCGTGCGGGTGAGAGAACAGGGATAGCTGATGCTCCGACTGCTGCTGACAGTCTTCCTCGTCATCGTGGCCAGCGTCCTCTATGGGTATTTTCAAGAGTTGAACCCCGGTTCGGTTATCATCCGAATCAGTCCCTCGAGGGCGTTCGACCTCAGCCCTTCCTCTCTGGTGCTTCTCTCGATGGCTGCCGGCGCACTGATCGTGACTCTGATGGTCGGGGTCCGCGAGACGAAACACCTGGTCACGAACTGGCGCAGCGCCCGGCTGCGACGCCGGGAGGAGAAGGTCGAGGCCCTTCATCGGGAGGGCACTCATGCCTTTCTGTCGAAGCGGACCGCCGAAGCGATGGACTTGTTCCAAAAAGCATTGGCTCTCGATCCCACCCACGCGGACTCGCTGCTCTGGCTGGGCAATATCTACCGCGCCGAAAAGAACTATCCGGAGGCCATCCGCCTGCATCGGAAAGCGCGCAGCATCGAGGAGCGCAACGTCGAAGTGCTCCTCGCGCTCGCGAAGGACCTGGAAGACGCCAAGCGGTTCGAAGAAGCCCTGCAGACCCTTCAGGACGTGCTCAAATTGGACCACGCCAACCTGACGGCGTGGATGCGCATGCGCGACCTGTATATCCGGCTGGAGAAATGGAACGACGCGCTCGAAATCCAACACCGCCTGATGAAAGCGAACCTCTCAGAGGAAGATCAGCGGGCCGAGGCAAGTTTGCTGGTCGGAATCACCTATGAAGTAGGCCGGCAACTCTTGGAGCGGGGGCACCCGGAGAAGGCCCGCCACTATTTTCGCGGCGCCATCAAACGCGACAAACGTTTTTTACCCGCCTACATCGGCCTGGGCGAGATTCTCATTCACGAGGGCAAGACCAAGAGCGCGGCAGAGATTCTCGAGAAGGTGTACGCCAAGACCGGAAATATCATCATCCTCCACCGCCTCGAGGAACTCTACCTGGAGATGGGAGAGCCCGGCGAGATCATCCGAGTTTACGAAGAAGCCCTCCAGCGTGATCCGCAGAATCCGGTGCTGAAGTTTTATCTGGGAAAGCTCTATTACCGGCTCGAGATGATCGACGAGGCGTACGACTTACTCTCCACGCTGGAGAGGCCACAGGACCAGATGTCCGATTTTCACAAGATCATGGCCAACCTCTACCTCCGGAAGCAGCAGATGGAGCTCGCGGTGGAGGAGCTTAAGAAAGCGTTAAGGTTCAAAAAACGCGTGGTCGTGCCCTACGTCTGTACACGCTGCCATCAGGAGTCCTCCGAGTGGTCGGGGCGGTGCCGACATTGCAGCCTGTGGAACACTTACGTGGCGCTTCCCTGGGTGGACAGCTCCACCACGGAGTCGCTCCGCGACACTGGCGCACCGGAAGCCCGTTCGATTCCGTACCAGGGTATTGCATCGCCATTCGAAACCGTCTGAAGAATGAGAGTGACACGATTGGGAGAGACACGATGACTGACTTCCAGGTGCTCACAGAGAAAGCGTTTCGTGACGAAGTGTTGACACACGCCGAGTGTCTCGAGGTGCTCGGGACGCCCGACGAACGACTCCTCGAACTGCTGGATGCCGCCTTCAAGGTCCGAGAGCGCTACTTCGGCAGAAAAGTCAGGCTGCAAATGCTTCTGAACGCCAAGAGCGGCGCGTGCCAGGAGGATTGCCATTATTGTTCTCAATCCGCCGTATCCACCGCCGACATCGACCGCTACGGACTGCTTCCCGTGGAGCAGATGATGGAAGGCGCCCGGCGAGCCGCGGCGGCGAAGGCCCAGCGCTACTGCGTCGTCATCAGCGGGCGCAGCCCCCTCGACCGTGAGATCGCCGAGATCTCGGACGCGGTGCGGGCCATCAAACGGGAGATCCCGATCCAGGTCTGCTGCTCGCTCGGCCTCTTGAATGAGGATCAGGCCAGGAAACTCAAGGCGGCGGGGGTAGACCGAATCAATCACAACCTGAATACCAGCGAAGCCTTCCACCCGGCCATTTGCACCACGCACACTTTCCAGGACAGGCTGACCACCATCCGGCATGCCCGAGCCGCCGGCCTCGAAATCTGCTCAGGCGGCATCATCGGCATGGGTGAGAGCGACAACGACGTGATCGACCTTGCGCTGGCGCTGCGGGAGGTGAAGCCGGATTCGATTCCTCTCAACACACTGCATCCGGTGCCCGGCACTCCCCTGGAGCATTGCAACCATCTGACACCCCAGCGATGCCTGAGGGTGCTGTGCCTGTTCCGCTTCCTCCACCCACGGACCGAAATTCGAATGGCGGGTGGACGGGAGTTCAATCTTCGGACACTCCAGCCGCTGACCCTGTACGTGGCCGATTCCTTGTTTGTGGACGGCTATCTCACCACACCCGGCCAACCTGCGCCGGACGTCTGGAAGATGATCGCCGATCTTGGGTTTGAAATCGAAGTGGAGTATAAGCAGCCTGTCTTCGGATGAGAGGTCGTTCTCTCGCCAACTCGTGCCCCGGTTATTCATACCTCAGCCCGTCAACGATCGGTTGCTTAGCGGCCCAACGAGCCGGCAACGTACCGGCCACGACCGCTGCCGCCAAGGCAACTCCGACCGCCTCGACAAGCATGCTTCCGGGAAGCGTAAACTGAATGGTCCAGCCAAATGACTGCTTGTTGATCACCTCGATCAACAGAACCGACAGGAGCACTCCCCCCAACACCCCGAGAGCCGCGCCGAGCAGACCGAGGTAGGACGATTCCCACAGCACCAGTCTTCTGATCTGCTGCGCGCTCGCACCGATCGCTCTCAGAGTCGCCAGCTCACGTTGGCGCTCCAGAACCGATGTCAGCAGCGTGTTCACGATGCCCAGCAGCGCGATCACGACCGCGATAAACTCGAGCGCGTACGTGATCGTAAAGGTCCGGTCGAAGATCGCGAGGATCTCTTTTTTGAGCTCCGCGTTGCTGATCACCAGCAGATGCCCTTCACGCCCGACTGTCTCGGCAATGTGCCGTCGCACCGCATCAATATCGGCTCCTGGCGTCGCGTAGACCGCGAAGAGGGTCGTGGTCTCATCTTGCCAGAGCTGGCGATACAAGGCGCGATCCATGACCAGCTTTCCCCCGTCGGTCGCATAATCATAGAACACTCCCATCACCGGAAACTGTTTCTCGCCCGACGGCGTCATCAGCCGGATCGTCCCTCCGGTGGTGACGCCCAAGGCTCCCGCCAAGACCTCGGACACGATCACGCCGTTCTCGGCCGCGGCACGATTGAGCGTCGTTGCGGAATCGCCGCCGATGAAAAGGTAGCGGCTCCGCTCCGCGTGCAGCCGTAAGTCGCGCGACACGAGCGCCATCGGCCGACCCTGGATCTCGACGGTCAAGTCCCGGAAAGTATCCACAGCCGCAACGCCAGGGATTGAGGCAATGGCGTCATTCCAGAAGAGCGGAAGCCGCTGGGCCAGCATCCCGCTTTCATCTCCTTGGAGCCAGGATGCCGGCGCGATGACCAGATCGGCCATGACAGTCTGGTTGATCCAGACCTGGACCGTCTGGCGGAAACTCTGAATCATGATCCCGACGCCCACCATGATTGCGATTCCAACCATCAGCGCCGAAATCGTGACGGCGTTCCGTCCCGGAGCCCGCGCCACCTGATTGGCTGCAAGGCGACCAAGTGTGCCAAGCCCACGCCCCCATTTCGCCGACCCCCATCTTAAATGGACGAGCCCGCCGGAGCCGCGCACGATGGCGGGAGCCAGGCAGGACAGGCTGAGCAATAAACAAAACGCGGACGCGTACCCAAAGAGCGGAAGCCCCTCAACGGGACCGGGAGTCGCAAGCACGCCGGCCAGCACCAGTCCACCGCAGCCGACCCATGCGAGTGGCCCGGCGCGCAGCTCTTGCACCACCTCGTACTCGCCGGGTGCCAGGGCCCGCGCGGGAGCGGTCCGACTCGCGTCCAGGCTGGGGCCAATTGCGCCCAGCATTGACACCGCGATCCCCAACGCGCCTCCTTCAAGTAACACGCCGGACGAGATGTCCATGACAGCCCAGCCTGTCGCTGCAACAGGCACGTAGAGGTCCGAGACGGTGCGACTCAGGAGAGACACCAGACCTCGCGCCAACACCACTCCCAGCCCGCTGCCCCCTACACCGCCGATCATGCCGATCAGCGCCGCCTCACCCAAGAACAGCGCACTGATGCTCCCGCGCGACATGCCGATGGCGCGAAGGATCCCGATCTCTCGCCGGCGCTGCACCACGGCAAAGGACACCGTGTTGTAGACGAGCAGGAGACCGACCAACAGCCCAACGGCGCTCAACGTCGTGAGATTGAGTTGAAACGCCCTCACCATCCGTTCGACCTGCTCGTTACGCTGAGCAGGTCGGCTCACCGTCAATGATGGCGGGAGCGACTTCCGTAACTCTTCCGCCACCGAGGCGACAGAACGACCGGGCTCGGTCACAATGTCGATCCGGTCCAGCCGACCAACCAGCCCGAACAAAGCCTGGGCAGCCGCAATGTCCATCACACCCATGTTCTCCCACGCCGAGGGGAGCCCGGTCCCAGACTCAATCACCCCTTGGACCACCACTCGGTGCACCTGCGTCCCCACAAGAATGTCGAGCGCAGTGCCCATGTGTACCCCCCATTCAGAGGCCAACCTGGTACCCACAAACATCGCATTCGAGGAGAGGAGGCTGTCAAACGATGGCTCCTTGCCGGCGTCGCCCCGGACGCGGAATTCCTTGAGGTCAGCCGCTTCAAGCAGGTCAAGTCCCATTACGACAAGGGGCTTGCCGTGATTCGGGCCCGCAGCCACCCTGGCCCCCTGATGAAGCACCGGTGTGGCAGAAACCACATCGGGGTGACGCCTGAGGACGGTCAAGACGGCCTCGTCCAATCCTAGTTCCCCGCCAGACACCTGCAAGGTCGCCCGACCAGCCACCGCGATCACGGTTTCCTCGAACGACTTCAGCACATTGACGTTCGCCGTGCGAATCGCGACCGACACCGAGACGCCAAGCGCAACGCCGAGGATCGTGATGGCGGTACGGACCGGCCGCTCTAACAAGTGACGTCTTGCGAGGACACGCAGTGGTGCGAACATGTGTCAGGTTTTACCCGGATTATTCGTAATGAATACTCCTGGTTCCATATTTACAGAGCAAGGTGATTCTGTTAGACTGTACATACTCGGCAAGAAGGATAAACAGGACGATGGCTAGGTCGCGCGCCAGACGCAGCAGACGGAGGGGACGCCCTGCAGGAAGAGCTCACGTGCGCCCCACTTTGACGCCGCGTCAAAAGGAAATTCTTCGCTTGGTGGCGCAGGGGCTGACAAACCGGGAAATCGCCGATCATCTTGGGATCAGCGTCAGAACAGTCGAGGTGCACCGATTCAATTTGATGCGACGCCTCAGAGTGCGTAACGTCGCTCAACTTCTGCGTCAAGCCCTCCTCTTGCGGCTCTTGCCCAAGAGCTTCTCGTCGAGATAACCCCGTCAGAGTTCTCTGAGTTTTCCCCGGCAGGCTAACGCAGACGCATAGCTTTTCTTTTCAAGCAGCGCCGCGAACTCGTTCTCAAGCCGTACGAACGCCCCCATGCCTTCCTCAACCAATGTCGTCCCGACCTGCACAGCCGAGGCCCCGCACAGGAAATGCTCAAAGGCGTCCGCGCCGGTGGAAATGCCGCCGGTTCCGATGATCGGAAGTCGCCCTCCGAACAGCTTCCAAAACGCGCGCACATTGGCCAGCGCGACCGGCTTGATCAGCGAACCTCCCAGGCCGCCGAATCCTCCCTTCGGCTTGATAACCACCGACTCCCTCTCAGGATCCACCACGAGACCGTTCCCAACTGAATTAATGAGCGAGAGGAACTCCACGCCGCCCCGCTCCAAGACCCGAACCATCCGCTCCTGGTGGGCCGGATCAAAATAGGGAGGCAGCTTCACGCCCATGGGGACGGACACAACCTTCCGCACCTTCGCGAGAAGGCGCTCTGAGGCATTCGCATCGTACCCGATCTGTGGCTCCCCCGGAATGTTCGGGCATGACAGGTTTATCTCGATGAGGTCCGGCCGACTTTCATTGATGACCGTGGCGATCTTGACGAAGTCCTCTTCGCCGAACCCGGCGACGCTGGCAATGATGGGCTTCCCGAATTTCCGGAGCTCAGGAATGATCCGCGCGTAGGCGACATATCCCAGGTTGGGAAGCCCCATCGAGTTGATGGACCCCGTCGGAAAGCCATAGTAGCGTGGTTCAGGATTGCCCGTGCGCGGCTCAAGCGTCATGGACTTCGTGACGATCGCCCCCGCATGGGAACGTCCCAGCTCCTCGAGTTCCTCTCGGGTCACACAGCGCGCCCCTGCCGCATTCATGAAGCAGCTTGGGAAACGAACCCCCGCGATAGTGGTTGAGAGGTCAATGGAATCGAGCCGGCTCATGTCTGATGCCTATCGGGCGAACCTTCCAACTGACCGTCTTTCATCACATGCACGCAGTCGGCCTGCTGAGCGGCTACCTGACTGTGGGTCGCCAAAATCACGGTTTGGCCGGACCGCTGCGGCAAGGACCGCAATAGCGCGATGACCTCAGCTCCGCTTTTTGAATCCAAATTGCCGGTTGGTTCATCGGCAAGGATCAGTTGTGGCCGGTGCACCAGCGCTCGGGCAATCGCCACACGCTGCTGCTCGCCTCCCGATAATTCACCCGGTCTATGTTGCTCCCGGAGCCGCATGCCGACCGTTTCAAGACTATCGTCAACCCGAACGAGTATGGTCCCCACCGCCTAGAACTTCAGCAGCAGCGGCAGCGCGACATTATCTCCGGCGGTGAGGCCAGGGATGAGATGGAAGGCCTGGAAGACCATCCCAATGAATTCTCTTCGCAGCCGGGTCCAGTCAGCGTCCGAAAGGTTCCGTGTGGTGCGCCCCGCGAGAACGACCTCGCCCGCGGTGGGAAAATCAAGTCCTGCAACCAGATTGAGGAGCGTACTCTTTCCACACCCGCTGGGCCCCATTAACACACAAAACTCCCCCTTGGACACATGGAGGCTGACATCCCGGAGAGCCATGACGGCAGCGCCCCCCCGCACATACTCCTTGTAGACATGGTCGAGCTTGACCACACCCTTACGCGCCCGCCCTCCTTCCCTGCGGACCCTGCAGGGACGTCCGCGACGACTTCCCTCGTATACCACAACCACCGCCGGCTCACAAGAACCGGCCGGCTCACCGTCCAGGTACCCGCTTTGCGGGGCACACGGCGCGACGATTTCACCCATTACCTGGCTTCGTCGGGTACCCGTTGCCTTTCTTGGTGCAACGGGTGCTGGTGATGAGTGAGTGAGGCGGCCGGGTCTTTCTTCTCCCCCGCGCTATGCGCCCTTGACAGTTCGGAGCGAATTCATAAAAATGAGGCCGCGTCCTTTGCATTGATCCGACCGTGACGAGCCTGTGCGCAGTTCCGCTGCAACGAGGCAAGATGCCAAACTTCACTGCGGTCATCCGGCGGGTCCTGCATGTGGTCCTGCCGGTCGATTGCTCGAGCTGCGGCATCGCCTTGGACGATGACCCGGTCCCATTCTTCTGCAGGCAGTGTTGGGCGAGCATTCAACCGCTCCGTGAGCCGGCCTGTCCCAGATGCGGTCGTCCCTTTGCCTCGACGGTCGCGCTGGCGTACAGCCCTCATCACCTGTGCGCCGCCTGCCGGTTGAGACGGCCGGCTTACACCCACGCGTGGTCGCTGTACCCTTATGAAGGACCATTACAGGACGCCATTCGGCTGTTCAAGTATCACAGGAAGGTGGTCCTGGCAGAGGCGCTGGGAGACCTCATGAACATGGCCTTGCAGGAACCACCTGACGCTGATCTGTTGATGCCCGTTCCACTGCACTCGTCTCGGCTCAGGGAACGCGAGTTCAACCAATCGCTCCTGTTGGCGGACCGACTGAATCGCCGGCTGGGGCTGCCACTCTCGTACGGCAACCTGATCCGCCTGCGCCCAACCCAGTCGCAAACGGAACTGACCAGATCGGCACGGCTCAAGAATCTGCGCCGGGCATTTTTCCTGCTCCGTCCTGATGAGGTGTCCGGAAAGCGAATCTTGCTCGTGGACGACGTCTTTACCACGGGGACCACCGTCAACGAATGCGCCAAGGCGCTTCGCAAAGCAAGCGC
>CAYJUP010000019.1:0-1432 GCA_964373365.1 uncultured Nitrospiraceae bacterium | reverse complement strand
CGAGGAGGACCATGCCGATCTATGAATATCGCTGTGCAGACTGCGGAAAGCGGAGCAGCGTACTGGTCCTCAGTATCAACAATCCGACACCACCGGCATGCAAGTATTGCCAGAGTGTACGACTCGAACGGATCATGTCCAGGTTCGCAGCTCCCAAGTCCGAAGAGGCCCGCCTGGAATCCCTGGCGGATCCGAGCAAGTTCGGCGATGTTGATGAGAATGACCCTCAGAGCATGGCTCGATTTATGAAAAAGATGGGGCGGGAGATGGGGGAAGATTTCGACGATGACCTCGACGAAGGACTCGAAGAAGCCGGAGACGAACCGACCGAACCGGACCCCACTGACCTAGACTGACATGTATCGGCAACACAGATCATTTGACATTTTGACGGCCTCCTTCTACACTCGCCACGTAGTGGGCTCCACACCACGGCTCTATGCTCACGTGATCAGCGATGCCACAGCAATCCAAGGACGAACTGCTCACGGCAGCCGAAACCTGCCGCTACCTCAAGATCGCCCCGCGTACGCTGTATCGTTACATCCAGGAACGCCGTATGCCCGCGTTCAAACTAGGGAAGGAGTGGCGATTCGTGCGCTCGGATCTTGAGCAATGGATTCGCCGGCGGGTGACCGTGCGTCGCAGACGAGGGTGACAAGGAGGCGCTCCCATGTTCGCTGGCGAGTACCTGTGTAAATTGGATGAGAAAGGTCGTTTTATCGTTCCCCCGCCCATGCGAGAGCGGTTGGAGGCCGAGGGGAACGGCGTCGTGTTTTTGAAAGGGCCGGAACAGTCGCTCTGGATCTATTCCACGGCCGAATGGGAGAAAGTGCTCGACCGTACCAAAGCCAAACTGGACGAAGACCAGAGTCGGCTGTTCATGCATTTTGTCGTGTCTGAGGCCGGCACGTCTGATGTGGACAAAGCCGGTCGGATCCTGATCCCGGGTCGGCTCCGCAAACTCGTGCCGGTGGAAGAGGATCAGGAGATCATCCTGGTGGGGCTGTATTACCGCATGGAAGTCTGGAATCCATCCGAGTGGCGTCGGTACTTAAGCAAGACCGAAGACAAATACGAGCAAAATCTCAGCAAGATTTTAAACCTTCTCTGATCCGGTACGGTGCCACGACCGCCCCGCATAGGCCTGTCGAGCCAGAAGCCGGTTCCCCTCCGCTTCGCATCGTACCGCCCTCCTCAGATAGTGAATCGATCCGCGATAGTCAGTGTCGCCAATTCGACCACGGAGGCGCTGCGGACCGCCTTTCTCCATCGACGGCGCTCTCGCTTCTCCCAGACTCCATTCACTGGATTTCTCGCTCCGACCTCAATTTCCGTGGACCATCTCGCGCTGACATTACCGGTCCCGCCCAGCATTAACCACCAGTACGCCACGGTGAATGGCCGGCGAGTCCTCTCCGCAGCGGGAAGA
>CAYJUP010000018.1:0-18052 GCA_964373365.1 uncultured Nitrospiraceae bacterium | reverse complement strand
CATCTCGATGAAGTAATAATGTCCCTCCGGATCGAGGAGGAATTCCATGGTGCCCGCGTTGTCGTAATCCACGGCCTGCGCGATGGCGATGGCCGCCTCGCCCATCTCCGCGCGCAGCCGAGGGGTCAGAATCAGAGATGGGGCGATCTCGATCAGCTTCTGGTGGCGACGCTGGATCGAGCAGTCGCGTTCACCCAGATGGATGACGTTGCCGTGGCGGTCCCCCAGGATCTGGAACTCAATATGGTGCGGACGGTCGATATATTTCTCGATAAACAGGCTGCCATCGCCGAACGACGCGAAGGCCTCGCGGGCGGACGTTTCCATGTTGGACGTTAACTCGTCGTCGGACCGGACCACGCGGAGCCCTCGTCCGCCTCCGCCGGCGGTGGCCTTGATCATGACCGGATACCCGACCGTTCGGCAGAACGCCAGCGCTTCGTCCCCCCCCACGACGCTGCCATCGGTGCCGGGGACGATGGAGACTCCGACTCTCTTGGCCAGTTCCCTCGCTTTGACCTTGTTGCCCATCAGGTGAATAGTCTGTGGTGACGGCCCGATGAAGGTCACGCCCGAGGCCTGGCAAAGGTGCGCGAACTGTGCGTTCTCGGACAGGAACCCGTAGCCGGGGTGAATCGCGTCGGCGCCGATGCGCTGCGCCAGGCCCACGATTTGTTGCATGTCCAGGAAACCCTGAACCGGTCCTGGGCCGACCAGGTAGGCCTCGTCCGCTTTCTTGACATAGATGCCGGTCGAGTCCTGCTCGGAATAGATGGCGGCGGTGGCGATGTTCAACTCGCGGCACGCGCGGATGATCCGCATCGCAATCTCGCCGCGGTTAGCCACTAAAATTTTCTTAAACATCATGGCGTTTCGTGCGCGCGTTGTCTTTCAGGATCGCTCCTACATGCCGGGCGCCCGGCAAAAAGTCGGTGTAAGTTAGCACACCGTCTCGATTAATGTCGAGAGAGAGGCGGTTGCGGGAGGGGCGAGGGGCGAGCGGCAATGGGCTACTCGCCCCTCGCCTCCTCAGAGGAGCTACTTCGCTTTGATCAGAACGGGCTTGGATTGGGCGCTGCCGCTGCCGGTGACGACGGTCACGAAGGACATGCCGGTCTTGGCGTCGGGAACCGTCGCCTCAATGGTGGTGTCGTTCACGTATTTGTATCCAATGTTCGATCCGGCCGCGGAGCTGAAGGTGACGCTTTGGAGACATTCCTTGGTGCCAAAGTTCTCTCCCTTGATGACCACTCGCTCGCCCGGCTTGGCTTCGTCGGGCTCCACCTTTATGATTTTGGGGCGTTTGCTTTGATCGCAGACCGGGTCCTTCTCAACCTTGCTGGCGTCGAAGCCCTTGATCGACTCAGTATCGAATAAGCTAAACCCGGAACCCTCGACATTGGAACCTTCCTCTGCTGCATAGACGGTGTCGACCGGCGTGACCGTCACTCCGAAGGCAAGCGCTGTGATGATGGTGACCGCCAAGAAGTGCGTAAACATTAGGGCCTCCTTGATGAACCAGTTGTTTCTTTTGGCCTCCCCGAACTTAACTGAACTAGGGGAGTATACGCCTCATCGATGATTGACTGCCCCTCGTTCGAGAGGGCAAAGGCCACGAAGGCTTCGACCATCGGGTTCGGCTCCTTCTTGCTGAGGAGCAGAACCGGTCTGCGCAGTTTATACCGCCCATCCTTGACCGTCGGTTCCTCCGGCTCGACCTTGTCAAGAGGAAGCAGGCGGACGGCAACCCCTCCGCTCACGGCGTCAAGAGCCGTTCCGAGCGAGATATAGGTGACGGCGGAGAGCGGGGGAAGGGTGCCGGCCACTGTTTTGATGGCCTTGTCGTCAGGGCCGATCACCTTGGCCGAGTCCGGGATCTTCCCGGTGATACCGAGGTACTGTTCAAAGGCGTCACGAATGTTGCGGTTCCGAGGGCGGTCGATGAGCAGGATTTTGGTTTCGGGTCCCCCCAAGTCAGACCAGAGCCTCACCTTTCCCGAAAAGATCTCGGCGATCTGCTGTGTCGTGACCTCTTTCATATGGTTTGCGAGGTTCACCATTACCGCGATGCCGTCCCAGGCGATCTGCGTCGCGTTCAAGTCCGGTTCCTCTCGCCCCGCGACGGCGAGTTGCGCTTGGCCGGACTTGACGATCTCGATCGGCTTGGAGTTCTCGTCCCACAGAATGTCAACATACGCGCGGGGATTGGCCTTCTCGAAAGCCCTGGCTAACTGCTCGATCATCGGCATCTCCGGACCGTTACCGGCGATGGCGAGTGAACCGGAGGGGCCTTCTGCGGCGACTTGGAGCGGAGCAACAACGCTGGACAGGAGCAAAACCAGGGCAGTGAGGACTCTGACAATCATGAAGCCTCCTCTCCGGTCGGCAGGCCTAGGGTGCGGCGGCTCTGCTCGGGAAGTGGGAAGGAAGAGAGGCAAGGAAACGTATGAATGGACGCACTCGATCTCTCACCGCCCCATCAGGACTCGCTCTGACCCGCATCTCCTTTGGATCCAGGGGGGATCGGCGGCCCGAAGTTCTCCGGGCTGGGCACCACCCGCTTGCCCATGGCCGGCGGGAGCTTCGCGAATTTACTCATCCGCTCATTCAGCATGTCGTAGGCCTTCATCTCTTTGAACCCAGGCTTATGGTCGCCGGCAATTTTGGAGGCGAAGGACGACATCAGTCGGGTCGCCTTCTGGGCACGGCAATGAGGGCACGTGGTTTCTTCCGCCTTGACGCTGACCGGTTGCACCACCTCGAACTGTTCGCCGCAGCCCTCGCACCGATACTCATACAGCGGCATGAAAGACCCTCCCTTGCGACAGCACTTGACAGATATTATAGCCGAATAGAACCCTGGAGGCGATTCCTCGGCTCGAGGCGCCTGATGGGTTCTTGACCGCGTCGAGCGCGGTCAGGTATCTTACCACGAATTACACGTCCGGACTGGAGGGTGGCGGAGAAGGGGGATCGACATGCCGTTGTTGATTCGCAAGTATAAGTTGGCCAGCGGGATGATGCAGGAACAGCGCATCGACGAACCGAAACGGATCGAGCGATACATGCGTATTTTCGAAAAAGACGATGTGAAGAAGCTGCAGGCCGGCCAAAAGGTCTTCATCGAAAAGGACGAGTGGCAACTGCTCCCGTAGTTCCTCCCTCATCAGTGCCGTCCTGCTCAACCTGGGGGACCGCCGCACCAGTCCCGTTGCGGTGTGATGAATTCGCGTGCTAGGCTTTGTGCCAAGAGCCCGCGAGGTCGTGGCTGGAGGCAGTGAATGGTTTACTGGGTCCACATCGCGCATTCGATCGATCGAGCGACCCTCCATCGGGAGCGTTGCGCAGAAGTGCCTTCCAACATCACGAGGACTGATTTCTGGGAAGGGGGATGGTTCGACTATCCCGACAAAGAACGAGCGTTGGCGGCCATGGAACAGTCAGGCACCACCGCCCAGGTGAAATGTATTCTGTGCAAACCGTGAGAAGTGCCGAGTGCTGAGGACTGAGTGCTGAGAGGGGACCCAGCGCCGGTAGAACCGAAACGCCTCTGCGTCTGGCTGGTCCGTTCACTGAGCACTCAGCACTCATCACTCATAACTCATCACTGCCTCTGAGGCCATGCCCCAAATTGCCCTGTTGCTGAGCACGCTGGTCTGGGGCGCGACGTTTCCCGCAACCAAGGCTGTTCTCGAGCAGGTCCCGCCGTTTTCGTTTCTGTTTGTGAGATTCCTGCTGGGCACGGTGTTGGTACTGGGGATCGTCTTGGCGTTGGGGAATCGGCTGCGGCTCGAGCGGCGCATGCTTCGGATGAGCGCGATCGCGACGGTCTTCCTGTTCCTGGGCTATACGATGCAGACCGTGGGGTTGCGGTACACGACGGCCTCCAACTCCGCATTTATCACGGCGCTCTATGTGGTACTGGTGCCACTCTTTCTGCGGAGGTTCGAGGGACGGACCTGGGGGGCGGCCGCCCTCGCGATCGCTGGGCTATGGTTGCTGATCGACCCCATGGTCTCGATCAACGTCGGCGATCTGTTGACATTGGCCTGCGCGGCGGCATTTGCGGCGCACATCTGCTGCCTGGAAGCCTACACACGAAGGGGCGATTCAGTTTTGCTCTTTGTGTGGCAGATGGTGTTCGTGACCGCCGCGATGCTGCCGGCGATGGTCATCGAGTCGCCGGAGGCGGTTCGGTTCACCCCCACCGGGGTGCTGCTCGTTGCCTTGATCGTCACCGGCGTGTTGGCCACCGGGGCGTTTGCGGTGCAGATTTGGGCTCAGAAAATCATCCCGGCGCAGCGGGTCGCGCTGATCTTTTCGGTGGAGCCGGTCTTCGCCGCCTGGCTGGCTTGGTATTTTCTCGGCGAGCATCTCGACCAGTGGGGATGGTTGGGGAGCGGGCTGATTCTGATTGCGCTGCTGACGGGGGGCGTGAGGCGGGGAGTCGCCAGAATCGCTGAGCCGGCCGGATCTCCCACGGCGGGATGACCCGGTCACATGCTCACATCACCCATGACTCATTACCCGTCACCGTAGTCACCATGGCTCAAAAATTCGGTAATTACCGGTGGGTGAAAGACGGATTTCTGGACAACCGCGTGGAAGGAAGCGTGGTGGGTCGGATCACGCTGGCCGTGCTGGGGTCGGTGGATATGTACCTGCGGGGCGATTTCAAAGGGGAGATCGCCGGAAAGGCGATCCGCTTCCGGAATAGCGAATTCGCGGACGAGGATCTTGCCGGCCAGATGCTGGCGGACTTCGAAATTCCACAGGTAGGCGAGGTGAGCCTCATCTCCTTCGACCCGCATCCCATGTTGGCCCCCCATCCGTACATTGAATGGTTCTCAGTGAGCAAGAACCATTACCGGATCGAACTGGCGACGGGCGATGCCTGGGTCTTGACGCCAGAGGAGGCCACTGTGCTTGATCCCGATAGCCAGGCGATTCGGGAGGCCCTCAGTTCGCAAACTCGGTCGACTCGCGGTCGCCCGGAGTCAGAGTGGATCTAGCCGCCGTTTCGGTGCTCTCGACAAAACCACGTCATTCCATTTCCTGATGAGTCATGAAGCGACTCTCAGCTTGCATGGAAGGCCGCGGTCCGTCATTTGACACCCTCGCGATCGCCCATCTAGAATGGCCCAACTATCGGGAAGGGGCGCGTCCCCGTGGAACGAAGCCTGTCTTGGCAGGCTTGGGGTGGGCGGGTGTGACGACGCCTGGGGCGAGTGGGTGCAATGAACGATCGTTTTCTGAAAGCCTGTCGGCGGGAGGCGGTGGACTGCACCCCGGTGTGGTTCATGCGCCAGGCCGGCCGCTACATGCAGGAATACCAGGCGATTCGGGCCAAGCACTCGATTCTGGAGGTCTGCAAGACGCCGGAACTGGCCGCTCAGGTGACGCTCCAGCCGATCGAGCGATTTCCTCTGGATGCCGCCATCATCTTTGCCGACATCCTGTTGCCGTTGGAGCCGATGGGGATCAGCCTCGACTTTGTGGAGAGCGAAGGCCCGGTGATCCGCAATCCGGTACGGGACCGCGCGTCCGTGGACCGCTTGCGGGTGATCGATGGGGATGAGCTGGGATATGTGGGCGAAGCCATTCAACAGGCCCGTCGGGCGCTGGCCGGCCGTGTGCCGCTCATCGGGTTCGCGGGGGCGCCGTTCACGCTGGCCAGTTATGCCATCGAGGGAGGCGGCTCCAGGCAGTACATCGAGACCAAACAGTTCATGTACCGGGAACCGGAGGCGTGGCACCGGTTGATGGACAAACTCGCGCGAGTGGTGACCGGCTACCTGCGCCGGCAGATCCGCGCGGGCGCCCAAGCCGTTCAATTGTTCGACAGTTGGGTGGGGTGTCTCTCGCCGGGCGATTACGCTGAATACGTGCTGCCGCATGTCCAGCTCGTCTTCGACGGTTTAAAGCGGGAACAGATTCCTCTCATTCATTTCGGCACGGGGACCGCAGCCTTGCTCAAGCTGATGCGCGAAGCCGGCGGCGATGTGATCGGCGTGGACTGGCGCGTGTCTTTGGACGAGGCGTGGGACGTGGTCGGGCATGACGTCGCGCTCCAGGGAAACCTGGACCCGGTCGTGTTGTTCGCCCCGCTGCATGAAATCGAGCGACGGGTGGAAGATATTCTCCGGCGCGCCGCCGGCCGCCCGGGCCATATTTTTAACCTCGGACACGGTATTCTGCCGAACACACCGGTGGAAAGCGTGGCGGCGGTGGTGGATCTGGTCCATAAGCTCAGCCAACGATGACGTGAAGCGTTAAACGTTATTCGTTAAACGTGAATCGTTAATCGAAAGAGCACGTAATGCAGTTGCGTTTAACGTTGAACGATTAACGGTTAACGAGGGAAAGATGCCCGGACCGCAGAAGCCGATCGCGGTGCTGCTGATGGCCATGGGAGGGCCGGACAGCCTCGACAACGTCGAGCCGTATCTCTTGGATGTGCGGGGAGGGCGGGCAACTCCTCCCGATCTCGTGGAGGAGATCCGCGAGCGGTATCGCGTCACCGGCGGGAAATCGCCGGTCCTCGGCATCACTCGCGAGATCGCGCGGCGACTGGAGCAGAAACTCAACGGCCCGGGCGGTGAACGGTACCGCGTCCACGTTGGGCTGCGGCATTGGCACCCCTACATCAAAGAGACCTACGCGGAGATCCTGGACGATCGACCGGAGCGGCTGATCGGTCTCTGCATGGCCCCTCAATACTCCTCCTTGAGTATCGGCGCCTACGTGACAAAAGTCGAGGAGGCGCGGGCAGTGCTGGGTGGGGACTTCCCGGTCAGCTATGTGCAAAGCTGGCATCGGCATCCTCGGCTGGTGAAGGCGATCGCCGGGAATATCGCGGTCGGCTTGCAGAAGTTCCCGGCGGAGGTGCGCGCGCGCGCCCCGATCCTCTTCACCGCGCACAGTCTCCCGGAGCGCATCCTTCAGATGAGGGATCCGTACCCCGATGAAGTTCGCGGGACCATGGAGGCGGTGTGCAAGGAATTGGGAGCCGTGACGGCTCGCTTCGCGTATCAAAGTCAGGGACGCTCTGGTGAGAAATGGCTGGGGCCTGATGTGGAGTCCTCCCTCGAGGAGCTGCACCGCGACGGCCACCGCCACGTGCTCATCGCCCCGATCGGTTTCATCTCGGACCATGTCGAGATTCTGTATGACGTCGACATTGAGTTCAAGAAGTCGGCCCAGTCCAAGGGGATGCAGCTCGAGCGCATCCCCATGCTGAACGCGAGCGCGCCCCTCATCGAGACGCTGGCTTCGGTCCTGGAGGAACACCAGGCGTCTCCGGTCCGGTAACCTCCCATCCTGTGGCGGTGTCTTCCAAACATGTGGCGATCGTGGGTGGCGGCATCGCCGGGCTGGCCACGGCCTTCGCGCTCCAAGAGCGGACGGCTGAGGCGGGGATCCCGTTGGCCTGCACGCTGATCGAATCGGAACGCGAGTGGGGCGGGAAAATTGTCACGCACCGGGTCGGCGATTTCCTGATTGAAGCCGGTCCGGACTCGTTCCTGTCGCAGAAACCGTGGGCCCTCGACCTGTGCGCCAAACTGGGGTTGTCCGACCGCCTGCTCAACACCAACGAGTTCCACAAGAAGACCTTTGTGTTTTCCCGCGGTCGATTGCGGGAGCTGCCGGAAGGACTGGTGGTCATCGTGCCGGCCAAGCTCGGGCCATTTCTCCGGAGCGGTCTGCTGTCGTGGTCAGGGATTGCGCGGATGGCCATGGACTTGGTGCTTCCGGTACGGCGCACGACCGGTGATGAGTCGCTGGCATCGTTTTTCCGCCGTCGGCTCGGACGCGAGGCGTTCGACCGCGTCATCGAGCCGCTGATGGCCGGCATTTATGCCGGTGACGCCGAGCAGATCAGCCTCAACGCGACCTTTCCCCGATTCACTGAGATGGAGCACCGGTACGGCAGCCTGATTCGGGGGATGCTGGCCGGACGCAAGGCCGTCGCTCAGTCCAGCCGGAACGGCGCTCCGACCCCAACCATGTTTGTGACGCTCCGGGACGGTCTGGGCGACATGGTCCGTACCTTGGTCACGCGGATCAGGGAGGCCGGCGTGACGTTGATGCCCGAACGTCGGGTGACGGCGCTGCGGGTCCGATCCAGTCGGCTAGGGGTGTGGACGTATGATGTCCTGCTGGAAAACGGCCCCGTCGTGTCAGCCGATGCCGTTGTGCTTGCCACGCCTGCCTATGAGACAGCCGATTTGGTCCGGTCTCTGAGTCCGACCGCAGCGGGCTTGCTGGGGACGATTTCCTATGCCTCGACCGCCACGATCTCATTGGCGTATGGTGCCGACGAAGTCGGATCTTCGGTGAGGGGATTTGGGTTTGTCGTGCCGCGGGTGGAAGGGCGAGATCTGCTGGCGGCCACGTGGACTTCCTTGAAATGGTCCCACCGGGCCCCGACCTCGCACGTGCTGATCCGCTGTTATGTCGGGGGCGTCGGGCGTGAGGCGATTCTCAAGACCGATGACAAGACGCTGGTGCGGCGTGTGCGTGAGGAGCTGCAGAGCATGGCCGGGATCGCGGCCGAGCCCACTTACGTGGAGGTCAACCGCTGGGAGCGCGGGATGCCGCAGTACACCCTTGGCCACCTGGAGCGGCTGGAGACGATTCAGGTTTCGCTGAGCCCTTATAAGGGTCTCTATCTCACCGGTGCCGCGTACCGCGGGATCGGGATTCCAGACTGTATCAGGGACGGCTCAGAGACGGCTGGGGCGGTAGTCCGATATTTGATGGCGCAAGGCGTCCGCGCTGAGTAAGACGGGGCTTGCTAAAGGTCGGAGGCCAAATTTATAGTAATGGCGACAGGCACGGGGTAGAGGTAACGGGCGCCCGATGCCCATCGCCTCGCGCCTCTGGCCGTTCCTGATAAGGAGGGCGGTATGGGAGCATTACTCTGGGCGTGTGCCGTTCTGGGATTGGCGGTCGCGCTTCTTGCGATTCGACGGTTCTTCAAGCTCGCGAAGGATGTGGCCCGGCTCAAGCGCGATCAGTATTACGCCGAAAGCCGACTGAAACGGATCCCCGAAGAGATTCGGGAGGCGGTGGAACCCTTGCGCCTGCACTTGGCCAAGGTCGCCACCGGTGGGCATGTCCAGCCGGAGATGATTCTCACCGGCCGTCTGTATCAGGATGTGTCCGCGGACGAGGCTCAGCGGGCCATTGAGCAGGAAGCGGGGCGGAAGCCGGGCGCGGTGCTGCTGGTGGATGTCCGGACGCCCAGAGAATATGCGGTCAAACGCGTCGTTGGCGCGAAGCTGGTGCCGTTTGAAGAGTTGGAGACACGGTACAAGAGCGACATCCCGGAGACCGCAGAGAAAGTGTTCGTGTATTGCATGGGCGGCGAGAGGAGCCGCTCAGCCTGCGATTTTCTCAGCCGGAGGGGCTACACGAATTTGTATAACGTCCGGGACGGAATTCAGGCGTGGCGTGGTCCAACGGAAGGCGAAGGCGAACTAAGCCTCATTCAGATCCGACCTCCACAGGGTGGGGATCGGGCGTTTTGACGTCCGCGCGCGTATGAAGAATTCACTGACCATTCTGAATGTCAGCGGGCCGTACCGGGAGCCCCGCGAACCGGTCCTTTCGTATGACTACTCGATCCAGCGATCCAACTGGCCGACGCCGAACGGCGTGCGGATCAAGGTGGCGATCCCTGACGAGCTCGACTATCTGAAGAATAAGGTGCTGGCCGTGAGCGGCGGCAGTCCCGGACAGCAGCTTCGCGTCAACCAGATCCTCTCTCGTCGGATTGCGGACCGCAAGTTTCAGATTGTCAACGATGAAGGCATGCTGCAAGAGCGACGCGATGTGATGATCGGTCCGTTCACCGATGCGCTGGGCCACCTGTTCTCGCGGCTCGAGGCCTGGATGAACGAAGAGAAAGCTGCGTTGCGACAAGAGGTCCTTGAGAAAGTGGGTTTGTAGGCAGGGATCCAGCACGCCTCAGCATGTCTGTGGGCAACCGTGTGGATAACTGCTCTCGGTTGTCGATAGCCCCGCCAACTAGCCGGCTCTGCACCCTCCCCTGCGTTTCAGGCATTGTGCCGTCGCCCTGCGTAAACTCTACGTATAGGGTGTCGGGGATCTTGAGGTAGTTGGCGCGAGGTGCCTGGGTACAGCCTGTGTACAAGGGCAGGAGCCAGGCCGGAGGAGAGACTGCTCAGAACACGCGGCGGTAGTGTTTGGAATGGACCCCGGATTCATCCGCGAAACCTAGCGAGCCGTGATCGGGGTTTCCGGTGTCATAGAGGTCAATCCTGTAGTGGCCTCGAACCTGTTCCATGGCGGTCTCGAATTGGACGGCCTTGGGATACAACTCCCCCGGGGTGTGCGCCCCGCTGGTGAGCACGCGCACGGCGTCGGGAGAGGCGTACTGCGGGTCGGAAAAAATATAGATATCGGCAACGGCATGCTCGCCGAGCTTGTGCTTCGGCGTCGTGGACGGCAGCAACGTGGAGAGCGTGTTAGCAAGCCGAGCTTCTCGAAACCGCTTGAGCAGGCCCACAATCTGGCTGTCGGTTGCCTGGGGAGGCACCACCACGCCGATCGCATTCATCTCCTGAATCATGGTGTTCACCTTAAACATCACCGGAGCCGCGTCGGGCTCCTCGGGGATGTTTCCTTGAACGCTTTCCGGAAGCGTCCCTTGCTTGTGTTTTGGATTCGGCACGAAGAGCCAGATAAACAGCCAGAGGCCGACGATCGCTCCGAAAATCACGACGATGGGATGGACGCCGGCTCGCTTGCCCTCTTCGTAAGGGTTCTGTTCTATGCCCATCGTATCCCCTGCTCCGGAGGGAGGAACGCTTCCCGTTACGTATCTGTTCCGGCAGGGTGAGGTGCGCGCATCCGTTTCGCGTCTTCCCACAAGGCGTCCATCTCTCCGAGCGTCATCTCATTCAGCGTTCGGCCGGAACTGGCCGCCTGCGTCTCGACATAATGGAATCGATCGGTGAACCGGTTGATCGCCTTCCGAAGCGCTTCTTCCGGATTGACCGTGACGAATCGGGCCAGGTTGACCAGGGCGAACAGCACGTCGCCGAACTCGGACTCCACGCGGCCCTGGATTTCATCGTGTGCACGGTTCGATGTTGTGGACACGGCGTCAGGCGAGGCCGACGCCATCGCATCACGGAGTTCTCGCAGCTCCTCCTCGAGCTTCTCCACCACTTGGCCGATCCGCGGCCAATCAAATCCCACGCGAGAGGCGCGCGCTTGGATCTGGAAGGCGCGCAGCAGCGCCGGAAGCGTCTTGGGCACCCCGTCCAACGCGGAGCCAGACTGACCGGCTTGCTTCCGCTCGTCGCGTTTGATCTGCTCCCACCGGGCATACACCTCGTCGGCATGCAGAGGATCTCCTCCCTCTGTGGAACTCCCGAAAACGTGGGGATGACGGCGGACCAACTTCTCGGCCAGATGCTGCATGATCTCGTCGATCGTGAATCGGCCCGCTTCGGTTCCGATCTGCGCGTGAAACAGGATCTGCAGGAGCAAGTCGCCTAATTCCTCCCGGAGGTTTTCCGGATCCTTTCGATCAATCGTCTCGAGCACCTCGTAGGCCTCCTCGACCAGATACGGCTTCAGCGATTCGTGAGTCTGTTTCCGGTCCCAGGGACAGCCGTCCGGGGCTCGGAGCTTGGCCATCAACCGCACGAGTTCATCAAACCGTTCCGACATTTCTTCTTCCTTTCGGCGGGTGAATTGCTACTCCTCGCGTTGCACACCCCGCCCGGCCTCAGGAGAAGGAAAGTTGGTACTGACCACAGCAACGTTCTCTATTACCCACCTCAGCGCCTCGGATGGAAGGGATGGGCGCGGAGGCTTCCGCCCTTCCAAAGCCGAGGCCACCTTTCCGGACTGCCGTGGAAAGGGGCGGGTACCCGCCTTGCGGGTGTAGCGGCGCGGAAGCGGAAGACCGCATGCGCTCTGCGCCGCCCGCCATTATACCTGTTTTCCGGCTCGCTTCAATCGGTCTTCTGCTTGCGGGATGAATCGGAAATATGATAACTTACGCGGCGATAGACTGTCCGGAGGCTGTGGGTGAGCGGAGAAGAAGGAAAAGGATTTGTGATCCGGGATCGCCGCGGTCGGTCCGAAGAGAATGGATCGTCTTCGGCGCGCGAAGCGCCTTCCGCGTCGTCCCCCCGACAGACGGAGGCGGCTCCATCGCCTGAACCGGCTCACCCCCATGAGTCAGGCCTGCCGGTCACGTTCTCATCCTTCGTGTTCTCGCTCGGCACGTCAGCCCTGATGCTGATGGGCGAGCAGCTTGATCCTCAGCAGGGAAAACTGCCGGTCAACCTGGCACAGGCCAAAGAAATCATCGACATTCTCTCGATGCTGGAAGGCAAGACTCGGGGAAACCTGAACTCCGACGAGCAGGCGGTGCTGGTTGACATGCTGTATGCCCTGCGGATGAAGTATGTGGATCTGGCGTCATCGCCCGCAAAGCCGGGCACCCGGTAGGCGACCAAATCGCCTTGATCTCGATTTCTCTTCGGCCGCCGGCCGCCCTTCCTGTCTTCCACTCCGGCCTGCAGATTGCCTCAAGCGGCATTCTCACATCAGGCCGGCTGCCGGATACAGGACACGAGACACGTCACGGGCACGATCTCGATGAAGAACGTCCCTCGTTTGGCGCCGAAAGGCTTCTCGGCACTCCTGGCGGCGGCGATCGGGCTCGCTGTGGCCGGAGTGGCCTGGAATGGCGGCGGGATTGGCCCGGCCCGGCAGCCCTCGGTTCAGTTGGCCAGCGCGCCGCCGACGGTGCCATACCTTGAACAGGCGACACACCCGGCGGCGGCCCCCCCGAGGCTCCAGGCCCTGCCGGACGAACCAGCCGGCCGCGCGGGGTCCTCACTTACTAAGAAGAACGACGCGGCGAAGAGTCGGCGCGAGGTCGCCTTTTCTCAGGCACGGACCGGCTGGAAGCTGGTCGAGGCGGGTGAGTATCGACGCGCGGCGCAGGTCTTCACAGTGGCCACCCAGCTTGTTCCTCATGAAGCGTCCTTTTTGGTTGGCCTCGGGGTGAGCCAGCATCATCTGTCCAGGGACGATTTAGCCGTGACCGCGCTGGAGCGCGCCATCCAACTCGATGCCAACGCCGGTCAAGCCCACAAGCTGTTGGGCGACATTTACTACGCACGGCACGAAATCAAGACAGCGCTGGGCCATTACGAGAAGGCGCGACGGCTGGACCCCAATGACGTGGTGATGCAGGACCGCCTGCTTGCAGCCCGGCGTGAATACCGCTCGGAAGCCGGCTTGGATCGCCTGTTCAGTCCTCATTTTGTGGTGAAGTTCCAGGGCCCGACGGACCGCGACGTGGCCAGCGTTGTTGCGAATCGTCTGGAGAAGGCCTACAACACAGTGGGGCGGGGCCTTGCCTATTTTCCGTCGGAGCCGTTCACGGTCATCCTGTACCCCGATGAGCAATTCCGGGATGTAACGCTCAGTCCACATTGGGCTCGCGGCCTGTTTGACGGGCAGATCCATCTCCCGATTGAGACGATCGCCAGGGACCCGAGAGAGGAGGACACGATCCTGACGCACGAATACACGCATGCCGTCGTCCACCGGCTGAGCGGAGGGCATGCGCCCACCTGGTTGAACGAGGGGTTGGCGCTGTACTTTGAAGGCGGCGCCAAGCCCTGGGGCAGCGATTATTTCGCGCGTCATGCGGAGGAGCTGATGCCGCTCCGTTTGCTCCACGGTAGTTTCCTGGAACTGCCGCCGGGCGCGGCGACCGTCGCGTACGCGGAAAGTTATGGGGCCACCAAGGTGCTGATTCGCCGCTACGGTCTCGTGCGAGTGCGCCAGCTCTTGGTGGCCCTTGCCGACGCGCCGGATTTTCCCAACACGTTTCAGACGATCATGAGGGGACGCTATGGCGACTTCGACGCCACGTGGGTTCCCGCTCGGGCGGAACAGAGGTTCTGATGCCTGATCTGTTCGACTCGGCCGAGCCAGCTAACAAGCGGTCAGGGCGGCCCAGGGAGCAGGCAGCAGGGTCCGGCGTGACAAGCCCCCGCCAGGCGAGCGCCCGGCTGCAGAACGGGGCGCTCCGCCAAGACGTTGAGACGGCCGGGGAACCGGATCGCCATGGGTTGCATTTGCGGCCGGTCTGGATCGTCCTCCTGTTGCTCGTTCCCTGCCTGATTCTCACGGCCTACTATTCGCAGTACACAGTGCCCGCCCGCGGCGATTCCGATTCGCTGTTGCCGAGCGCGAGCTATGCCTTCGTGCTGCTGCTGATCAATCTGGATCTGATCGGCTTCGTGGTGCTGACGTTGTTGCTGTCCAGAAGCCTGATCAAGGCGTATTTCGAGCGCCGGCACCACCTGTTGGGTTCCGGGTTCAGGGCCAAACTCGTCGCGGCGTTCATCGGGTTTTCGCTGATCCCTACCGTCTTGCTCGCGTTTGTGGCCAGCGGGCTGGTGAATAAAGCGGTGGATATCTGGTTCAACGATCAGATCGAGCAGGTGCTCAAGGATTCGCACGAAGTGGCTCGGATGCACCGCGAGGGAGTGATTACGTTGGCGGTCAACAGTGCGCGCGCGATCAGTCGTGAGATTTTCCGGGAGGACATGATGGTCCCGGACCAGCGCGACCTGCTGGTCGCGGCCATGGCCCGGAAGCGGACGGAGTACAGCCTGGCGGGCGTCGAGGTCTATTCAGCCAAGATGGAGACCCTGACCAAGGCCATAGACCCTGAGGTACCGGCGATGGTGTTGGATCTGCCGATCGGGCAACTGGTCCTTCAAGTCCTGAGCGGGAACCAGGAGCTGACGTCGGTGCAGGAAGCGCAAAACGGCCGTCTCATCCGCGCGGGCGTCCCGATCGCGTCGAACGCAAGACGCGGCGGACTGGACGGCGTCGTTGTGGTGGACGCGTATGTGCCGGAGTCGCTGCTCGTCAAGATGGAAGGCATTGCCAGGCAATACACCGAATACCGGCAGATCATGGCGATGAAGAACCCGATCAAGGCAGGGGCCTATCTCTTTGTCGCGGTGATCACGGTGCTGATCCTCTTCGGCGCCACCTGGTTCGGATTTTATGTGGCGCGCGGCATCACGGTGCCGATCCAACGATTGGCGGAAGCGACCGAGGCGATCGCGCAGGGTGATCTGAACGTTCGGATCGCGGTCGAGGCCACGGACGAGATCGGCACGCTGGTGGAGTCCTTCAACCGGATGACCGAGGATCTGAAAGGCAGCAAGTCGCAGCTCGAGGAGGCCAACGTCTCGCTTCGCCGATCCAATTTGGAACTGGATGGGCGCCGCGCCTACACGCAGGCGGTCGTGGACACGATGGCCGCCGGCGTCCTCTCCATCGATCGGGCCGGCATCATCACCACTTTCAACCCCTCGGCGGAACGCATCCTGGGCGTGTGGGGCGATCAGCTCCGCGGACGCCCCGTCAGCGAGGCGTTCAAGGAATTGGGGCTGGATCTGTTCCAGAACGCTTACGACCGCATGCTGGCCGACGTGCGGGACAGTCTCTCGCTGGAAGGCCCCATGGAAGTCAACGGCAAGTTCTTGACGATCGGGCTGAACTGCTCCCGCATGCGAAACGAGGAGGGGAGGGACCTGGGCTTCGTGTTGGTCTTCGAAGACCTGACGGAACTCATCAAAGCCCAGAAAGTGGCGGCCTGGCAGGAAGTGGCGCAGCGCATCGCGCACGAGATCAAGAATCCGCTGACTCCCATCCAACTCTCGGCTCAGCGCCTGCGCAAGAAATTTTTCGACAAATCACCCGACTTCGACGACATCTTCGACGAATCGACCGGAGTGATCGTGAACGAGGTAAACAGCCTCAAACGCCTGGTGGACGAGTTCTCAAAGTTTGCGCGGATGCCGGCGCCCAAGATGGCGCGCGAATCGCTCCATGAGGCGATCAAGGAGGTGGTGTCGCTGTACCGGAGCGCGCACCGCGACGTGGAGTTTGTGGTCGAACTTGAGGAGGCGCTTCCGCCGCTGAACTTTGACCGGGAACAGATGAACCGCGTGTTCGTGAACCTCTTCGACAACGCGATTCAGGCGATGAGTCAGAAAGGCCGCCTCTGGATCACGACCCAATATGACACCAAGCGACATCGCGCGGTCATCAGCGTGGCCGACGAGGGCGCGGGGATTAATCCGGAGGACCAGGAGAAACTGTTCGTGCCGTATTTTTCCCGCAAGCGGACCGGCACCGGATTGGGGTTGGCCATCGTGCATCGCATCATCACGGACCACGACGGTCATATCCGGGCTTCGAATAACCAGCCCAAAGGCGCCGTGTTTACGTTTGAGCTCCCCGTATAGACGTGAAACGTTAACCGTTAAAGGTCACATGACAAGTGATCCGTGACAGTGAAACTGCCAACTGATCCATGACAGTGGAAGATTTAAACGCATGCGCATCGCAGGTACACTCTCAGGGAACAAGCACGGACGCCGTTGCTCTAGCCTGCTGCTCGCTCCACCGGGGCTTCGCCACGTTCGCTCGCAGCAACGCCCTGTCATGGATCTGTTGTCATACCGTACAGAAAATTTATGTGTCACGGATCAGTTGTCACTTGACGGTTAAACGTTAATCGCGTCGGATTATCTCGGCTGACCGCTTGCGTTTAACGATTCACGATTAACGAGCGAAAGCATGGCCGAATCCATTCTGATCGTGGACGACGAACCCGCGATTTTGAACTCATTGAGCAAAATCCTTGAGGACGAAGGCTATCAGGTGGCGGTAGCCAAGAGTGGAGGGGAGTCGCTCAAGCTGATCTCGGCCGATCCGCCCGATCTGGTCCTGTTGGATATCTGGATGCCGGAGGTGGACGGACTGGAAACCCTCAGGCGCGCGCGGGAACAAGCGCCACGGCTGCTGGTGATGATGATGTCGGGACACGGCTCGATCGAGACCGCCGTCAAGGCGATCAAGCTGGGCGCGTACGATTACATCGAAAAGCCGCTCTCGTTGGACAATGTCACGCTCCGCGTCCGCCATGCGCTGGATCAGCGTCGCCTGGAGGAGGAGAATCTCAGCCTTCGCACCAAGGTCGAGCGCCGCTTCGAGCTGGTCGGCACCTCGCCGGCCATGCAGCGGCTTCGCCAGCTCATCGCCACGGCCGGGCCTACGAGCGGCCGCGTGTTGATCTCAGGGGAGAACGGGACCGGCAAGGAGCTGGTGGCGCGCGCCATCCATCAGCAAAGCCCGCGCAGTGGCCGCCCATTCGTCGCGGTCAACTGCGCCGCGATCCCGGAAACCCTGATCGAGAGCGAGCTGTTCGGGCACGAGCGCGGCTCCTTCACCGGAGCGACGACCCAAAAGCGGGGGCAATTCGAACAGGCGGACGGCGGCACGATGTTTTTGGATGAAATCGGTGACATGAGCCTGAACACGCAGGCCAAGGTCCTGCGGGCGCTTGAGCAGCAGCAGTTCACTCGGGTGGGCGGCAACAAGCTGATCAAGGTGGACGTCCGGGTCATCGCGGCCTCCAACAAGAATCTGGCCAAGGAGATCGAGAAGGGAAGTTTCAGGGACGACCTGTTCTATCGCCTGAACGTGCTCCCGATTGAGGTCCCGCCGCTCCGCGACCGGAAAGAGGATATCCCGCTGCTGGTCCGGCATTTTCTGCGCATGCACGCGGAGGAACAAGGGCTGAAGGGGAAAGACGTCGCCCCGGACGCGCTGGAGGCGCTACAGCTCTATGACTGGCCGGGCAACATCCGCGAGCTTCGTAACCTCGCCGAGCGGCTGTTGATTATGGTGCCCGGTCCGCTGATCGAAGCCTCACACGTCGCCCTGTTCCTGCAGTCCCGTCCCGCGGCGCCGTCTGGCACGTCCTCTAGTGCCGCGCTTTCGGCCAAATCCTACGACTCGCTCAAGGATGCGCGGAACGCCTTCGAGCGCGAGTACATTTCACGCAAGCTGCGGGAAAACAATTGGAACGTGTCGCGGACGGCCGACGACCTCAAGATCGAGCGCAGCCACCTGCACCGGAAGATTAAGCTCCTCAACGTGGAGCTGCGCCCGGAAAACT
>CAYJUP010000017.1:0-18388 GCA_964373365.1 uncultured Nitrospiraceae bacterium | reverse complement strand
CGGGGAATACCTCGACGACAAGCAATCCGCCACAACGCGTGCATGGCATGGCGTCCCCTCCCGTTTGTCTAGGTTTCCGGCCGGGCGCTCTGTGCAGATATCCGTTCTTCGTTGTCCGAGTCCCTGTCTTTCTCACCATCAATGGGGGCAAGGTGGATCCGTTCCGTCAAGGGCAGGAAGGCGATTCAGCTACGGCACGGGGCTCTCCGGGTGCTTCTTTCGCAGTCACGTTGCCTGGCAGCCACGACCGTGGCCGCCGCAAGGGATGGCCGCACATCAGACAATTGCCGCCGCCCTTATTCAGTTCGCATCCGCATCGGAGGCATCCCCGGAACGATCGTGCATACCTAACGAGCCACACGATCCCCTGCAGGACAATCCCCATGACGAGGCCGAAGGCAGCGATCAAGGCTACGCAGAGCGCGATTGTTTCGGCATTGACCTTCATCCCGAACCTCTGTCGCTGTCTTGTTTGTCGACAGCGCGTTGGATGTTCTTGACGTTCACTCAGCTCTGCCGGTCGGGTCCGCGATTCGGGGTCGGTGCCGTCTGAATCGTGACCATCAAATCAATCGGATCAACTCGCTCGATTGTGCCGTCTGGAAACTTGGCATCGACCGCCACCTTGCCTTGGCTGGGGGATGATACCACCCCAGCAATGAACCAGAGGCTCAACAACAGGATCATCGTGTTGCCTCCTTCTTGTGCGTGCCGATCGTGTTCATGACCGGCTGGCCAGTGTGGCAGGACCCTCTGAAGGAACCGCAGAGAGGATGTGTCTGGTCATTGACTATCTCTAAAACTCCCAGACTGGAATCGGGCACATCTTTTCCTCTGTTGAGCAAGGGAGGTGCCGAAGGGGCTGGCGAGACCAGAAACGATCTAACTTTCTATTTTTCAATGACTTTGTGGGATGAGACGCCGCACGATTACGAAGGACGGAGTGAAGGACCCAGCCTGCAGGGTTTGAACGATATACAACCTGATCTTATTGATTTACAATAGCCTGGACATGCAGGGATTCTCTTACACCGTGACGAACAGGAACGTCCGAGTCTAATTCCTCAGGGGTCCTCCTCCCCAGGAGCGATTCAGATGCGGCTCTCGATCTTCTGGCGATCGGCCCTTGGTTCCCTGGCCATCATTGTCGTGGTGGCGGGCGTCAATATCTACGCCCTCATGCAACTCCGGCAGTTGACCGCCCTCAGTACCCGACTGGTCTCGTACCACTATCCCGCGATTGAGACCGCCCAACGGCTTCTCGCCAGTCTTTACGCCCAGCTCAAGAGTGAGAAGAAATACCATGCCGTGCAAGACATGGTATTCCTGAAGGATTTCGATGACGAGGCGGAGGAGTTTCGGCAGACACTCATGTCGCTTCGGGCACAGGAAACCGTTGCCGATGCTCAGAAGCTCCTGCAGGACATTGAGCAGCTTCACGAGAAGTACCAGATCCTCTTCCGCGGTGAGAGCGGCGAAGCCATGGGCGTTCCCCCCAAGCCGGTCGCCGGATATCTGACCAGGCGGGATGCGCTCATCGCCCAGATGACGACGACCCTGGACTCCTATATCGGGCTGCATGAGGCGAGGGTGAGCACCGTCGTCACCGACTCACGCGCACGCTCGGCGCAAGCCGAAGCGATCATGCAACAACTGGTGATCGTGGCCATCCTCGTCGGATTGGGTCTTGCCGGCGTCGCCAGTTACAGTATCCTGCACCCACTGCGCCGCGTGCAGGAGTACATTCGTCAGATCGGCCAGGGGAAATTCGGCGCCTCGGTGGAAGTGAAGGCCCCCAGCGATCTGCGCGAGCTGGTGGAGACCGTGAATTGGATGGGGAAGAAACTCCAGGAGCTGGACGACATGAAGGCTGAGTTCCTGGCCCATGTTTCCCACGAGCTGCGCACCCCGCTGACCTCGATATGGGCGGGGACCCAACTCCTCCTGGATGAGATCCCCGGCCCTGTGAGCCGAGAACAGCGCGAGACGCTTCAGATCATGACGGACAGCAGCCAGCGGCTGATCCACCTGATTTCCACCCTCCTGGACCTCTCCAAGATGGAGGCCGGGATGATGGAATACCGCATCGCTCCTACCGACCTCAAGCGTGTGGCGGAGGGCTCGGTGAAGAAAGTCCGGCTGTTGGCCGAGGCGAAACATATCCAAATCCTGACCCAGAGCCCGCGAGGCAGTGTGTGGGTCCCTGTCGACGGGGCTCGGATCGAACAGGTCCTGGACAATTTGCTCTCCAACGCCCTCAAGTTCAGCCCTGAGGGTGCGGCGGTGAACCTCCGAATGGAATCCGATCCGGAGGCCGGGGTCGTACGAGTGTCGGTGGTTGATACGGGAGCGGGCATTCCGCCGGAAGATCTCCCCCACATCTTCGAACGGTTCTATCAGGGGCGCATGCAGGCGGGGAACACCGTGGCAGGCAGCGGACTCGGCCTGGCCTTGGCCAAGAAAGTGGTCGAAGCGCACGCGGGACGGATCTGGGCCGAGAGTGAACTGGGGAAAGGCACCACGGTCCACGTCATCCTCCCTCTGACACGGTCGGGGGCATCCGCGTAATGTTCCCCTCGCGACCGACCGGCCGTGTCCTGCTGAGCCTGATGTTAAGCCTGGAGGCCTGTGCTTCAATGAACGGCCCTCCATCTGCCTCATCCCCGTTTTTTGTCCCCAACCCGCGCGACGCCAAGCAGTATCAAGCACTTGCCCGTGAACAGGAGAGCGTTCTCACCAAGTGTGCGGAGAGCCGCTCCTGTGATCGGGCTCATTTCACTCGCGCCCTGGTGGCCCTGTATGAGAACCGAGAGGTGGCGGTCAGGCATTTCCGGCAGGTGGTTGCTGCGGCCCCGAAAAGTCGTCTGGCCTCCTCAAGCCTCTTCTGGCTCGAGCTCTTACAGGACCCTCGCGCCGAGTCCGGTCAGAACGGACCCTTCGCCCGGGCCACGGATCGGCTGATCCGCGACCTGCTCGACCGAGAGGTCATGATCCACCAACTCACGAAAGAGACGACGGCACGGGATAAGAAGGTGGAGGAACTGACCAACCAGCTCGAGGCCCTGAAACAGATCGACCAGGAAATGAAAGAAAAAAGCCGGCTCCCCAAGCCCTCCACCAAGTCGCTGCAGCCGTCACCGAAAGACACGCTCCCATGAAGGACACGATGGACCACGAACGCATCCTCGTCGTGGACGATGATCAGGGGTTGCTCCACCTCCTCAAGATGCGACTCACGGCCATGGGGTTCGCCGTGAGCACCTGTGTGAGCGGTGAAGAAGCCATCGCGACGGCCCGGCGTGAGGTCTTTGACCTGGCCATCACCGATCTTCACCTCCCGGGACTGGACGGGTTGGCGGTGATGGAGGAGCTGTTGCTCACCCATCCGAACCTCCCGATCCTGATCCTCACCGCGCACGGGAGCATTCCCAATGCCGTTGAAGCGATGCAGAAGGGGGCGTATGGCTATCTCACGAAACCCTTCGATGACAAGGAACTCACGGTTTACATTGAAAGAGCTCTGGGGCAGCAGCGGATGAGCCGGGAAATCCAACGACTCAAGCTGTTGGTCAAGGAACTCTATGGGCTGGAGAACGTGGTGGCCCGAAGTCCCAAGATGCAGCTCCTCTTACAGCAGGTTGCGCAGGTGGCCGACACGGATGCCACGATCTGTTTATCCGGCGAGACCGGAACCGGCAAGGAGGTGATCGCCCGGGTGATCCACTGCAACAGCCGGAGGGCCCGCGGGCCCTTTCTCGCCGTGAACTGTGGGGCTATTCCGGAAACCCTCTTTGAGAGTGAACTCTTCGGCCACGTCAAGGGAGCCTTCACGGGAGCGCATGGCTCGAAACGCGGCCTCTTTCAGAGCGCCAACAGCGGGACCCTCTTCCTCGATGAGATCAGCGAGATTCCGTTAGCCCTTCAGGTCAAACTCCTGCGGGTCTTACAGGAACGAGAGGTACAGGAAGTTGGGTCCGAGCACCCCACGAGGGTCGACGTCCGGATTATCACCGCGACCAACAAGGATCTGGAGCAGGCCGTGCGGACGGGTGCATTCCGGGAGGATCTCTACTACCGGATTCAGGTCGTTCCGTTGAAAGTCCCCCCGCTCCGGGAACGGCGTGATGACATCCCGTTACTGGCTCAGCACTTCCTGAAACAGAGCGCGCAGCGGATGAAAAAGGACATCCGTGGCCTTCTGCCGGACACCATGCAGAAGCTGATGCTCTATCCCTGGCCCGGCAACGTCCGCGAGCTGGAGAACATGATTGAGAAAGCCGTCATCATGTCCATGCAGGACATGATCACGGCCGACCTGATTCCCGTTCTGACCCAATCGGACGAGGGCCCACTGAAACCTTTGACCGAGGCTAAGGAGGAGTTTGAGCGGGGGTACCTCAAGGAGATCTTGCAACTCACCGGGGGCAACATCTCGCGTGCCGCCCAGATCGCCGGCCGCTACCGGGCCGACTTTTACAAGCTCCTCAGAAAATACGGTCTTCACCCTGGAGACGCCAAGCTGGCGCAAAACGCGGGCCGTGACACCGCGGCTGCACGGGACCAATCGGACGTGTAGGGCTCCTCACCCGAAGTCGCTCGCATCCAGGATGACCATCAACTAGGCTCAGGGTCGGGTGCGTTGGCGGGAGGCACGCTCACAAGGCAGTCCTGCGGCAGTGACGGGGGGGCAGCGTGATGCAGTACCGCCGGTTGGGGAAGACCGGGTTCACAGTCTCCGAGATCGGATTCGGGGCGTGGGGCATCGGGGGAGGGTACTGGATCGGGGCGCGAGACGCCGACTCGCTCGCGGCGCTGCATGCCGCCATCGATGCCGGCGTGAACTTCATCGACACCGCGTTGGACTATGGTCGGGGACAGAGCGAATCACTGGTCGGACAGGCGGTCCGGGCCCGCTCAGAACGTATCTATGTCGCCACCAAAATCCCACCGCTGACCCAGCATTGGCCGGCTTTGCCGGGTGACCGCGTGCAGGATCTGTTTCCTGCTTCCCATCTTATCAAGTCGACGGAACAAAGCTTGCGCAACCTCAACCTGGACTGCATTGACCTGCAGCAATTGCACGTCTGGCGAGATGAATGGTTGCAGGATAAGAGCTGGCTGCAGACGCTCCTTCGATTGAAAGCCGACGGCAAAGTCCGGGCGATCGGTGTCTCGCTCAATGATCACGAGCCGGACTCGGCGCTCAAGGTGGTGACCAGCGGCGTCATTGACGCGGTGCAGGTCATCTACAACATCTTCGATCAGTCACCTGCCCAAGCGCTGTTGCCGGCCTGCATCCGGCATGACGTCGGCGTCTTGGCACGCTGTCCGTTCGATGAGGGTGGGCTGACCGGCGCGATCACGCCCGAGACGACCTTCCCGGCCGGCGATTGGCGCAACGACTACTTCAAGGGTGACCGCAAGGCGCAGGTGGTCGCGCACGTGAATCCATTGAAGAGCTGTCTCGGGTTCGAGGCGCGCACGCTGCCTGAATTGTCACTTCGGTTTTGCCTGGCCCATCCGGCGGTGAGCACGGTGATTCCGGGTATGCGCACCCAGGCGCACGTGCGCGCGAACACGGTGGTTTCGGATGGGCGACGGCTCAGCGACGCTCTGCTGGCTACGCTGGGTCGTCATGCCTGGCCGCGAAACTTTTACGATTGACGATCCCCGCACGCCGCCCGGCCTCCCAAGCAGGTAAAAAGGCTGAGAATCCCTTACTGGAGCGAGAGTTAGGCTGGTGTGTCTTTTTCAGAACCTCCTCGGTTGGGGCCGTGGTTTTTGGTGCCTCCGGTACAGTATGATAAAGGTTAAAGAAAGAATTCTAGCCAGTTGTACTGAACCTGCATTGCATCGGAGCGCGCACCATGGCTCGGCGATGGGGCGTCTCGATCAATTCGATCGGACTCTTTCTCCTGCCGCTTCTGGTAGCCTGCCAGACTGTGCCGCCGCATGCGACCCCGGCCTCCACGGTCAGGAAGACCGTTCCTTCCTCGCTCCAAGTGCCGCTCCATGTAGAACGTCTGGCGATACTCTACCCCAAAACGTATAACCGGGAGTTGATGGACGCCTACTCTCGTCTCGAGGGCGCGGCGTTTCAGCTCAAAGAGCAGCGGCCGTTCCTTCGGATCGTGGATCGTTTCGATCTGCCGACGATCCGAGGCGAGCAACGCTTACAGTTGGGCGGAGCGGTGTCCGACGAGTCCGCGGTTCGTTTAGGTCGCCTGCTCGGTGTCGACAGCGTCCTCTTCTTTCGCATTGAGGGCCCAACCTTGAAGGATCAGGTCTTTGCCAGAGATCATGGCGATCTCCCTCCGTTCACGGTCACGAGCAAGATTATTTTGGTCGAGAGCGCGGAGGTGGTCTTCTACAACGTGGTCACCAGCCGCGTAGAAGCATTCAGGGGCCCGACGCCGTTCTTTTCCAGAGAGTTCCATGTACAGCCGCAGGTGCGGGCTGCACTCGACCGCGGACTCGCTCAGACGATTGCCGATCTTTCGCATGCCTTCCGGTGACAAGACCTGAAAGCGGGGACCCGGGCTTGGTGGCGTCACGCGCTGCAGGACGCAGCGCCGTCGCCAAGGCTTCCGGCTTCGGGAGTGAGACCACCGCGCGGACAGCCCGGATGTATGCGGCAGAGGCGAAGACGTATCTCCGCCGGTGGGGACGGCGTTCCTATCGTCAACCGACACTGCTCCGGGACTACCTGCGGACACGTCGAAGGGGAACGGCCGTTCTGGATCTGGGCAGCAGAGCCGGCCAGGATGTCCGGCATCTTCGACGAAAGGGCTATCGGGTTGTGGGGCTTGATCTCACCTGGCCGCTGCTTGCCTACGCGCGTCGGAGAAGCCGACGCGCGGCCTTGGTCCAGGCGGACATGCGGTACCCTCCCTTTCGCACCGGCGTCTTCGACGGGATCTGGGCCGCGGCCTCGCTCATCCACCTTCCGAAACCGGTAGTGCGAAGCACGCTCCGTACACTGCGCGGGCTGGTGCTTCCCGGCGGTATGCTTGCCGCCACGTTCGTTCATGGCCGGAGTTCCGGCTTCCTGCGGGCCGGCTGGATCCCGGGACGGTTCTTCTCACGTTGGCACAAAGCCGCGTTGGAGAGCGCCGTTCGTCGGGCCGGATGGACGATCATGAGGCTCGAGACGGTGGCCAATCGAGAGCGGAAAGGGCGCTGGCTGAATCTGCTTGCCCGACGTCCCGCGCTGTGAATCGCCTCTTGCGTGCTCCCCCAGCGCCCTTGCCCCTGGGAAGGCCACTCTGCTAGACTTACTCTGTTGGCAAGTTCCACTGCATGTCATATGAGGAGGTACATCCTATGGGAGAGGTGAATTCCGCCCCAGAGGTGGCTGCCAAGGCCGTTGAGGATCTCACCGCCATGGAGGTGGACCCCGATAAAGGCGAACGCCTCTTTAAGGCGGCTATCATTCAGTCCAATAAAGGGGCGACCTACCGCATGCTGTCTAAATCGCTGAAAACCGGAAAGATCGAGCTGGTCCACTATGGCTGCGATCTTGACGAGGATGGTAAGCCCACTACGAAGTGGAGTATCAGGCGCATTCTGGAACAAGCCCCCGAGCGCTTTGACAAGGAGATCGCGACCATTCAGAAGACGATCAAGGACGGCGGAGAGGATGTGCAGGGTGTGTCGGTGCATGACATGACCGCCATGCCCGACCTCGTCGCCCAAGGCAACAGTCTGGAAGAGTGGACGAAGAAGATGGCGCTGGAGGTTCGGAAAAAGCCGTCCTGAGCGGCGTCCAGAAGCGGCGCCTCTCACACACTGAATGCCCGAGCGTTCGGCGTCCTTGCCTCAGTATCCGGCCCAGCGGTCGGGTGGGTCCTGATCTCAAACTCCAGCTTTCGATGCGCTTCGCGGAGCGACGCTTCGACCGCCTCGGTGGAGTCTCCACGGGCGATGAGGAAGCCAAGGTAGCGCGTCCCCTCCGGAAGCGGCACGAGTTCCTCCCCCGGCTGCGCGGTGATGGCCAGCTCCTCAATCCCCGGGACTTTCAGCGCCTCCTTCTGTCCGCGGACCTTGTTCAGAATCCCGGCGCGCGGGATCGGGAGCATCATGACCCCGGCCGGTTTCCGCTCGCGCTCGAGCGATGGAAGCTCCATCCGCAGGGCGTGCCGCAGGATCAGCTCCTCCAGGGACATGTCGGCGCCGAAGCGCAGCGTCCGGGAACACCGGCCGCCGATCGAGCGTGCGGCCACTTCGATGACCCACAGGCCCTTCTCGTTCACCCGCAGCTCGCCATGCATTGGTCCCTCTCGCAGGCCGAGCGCTCTTGCCGCCCTGGTGGCGCAGGAGGCGATCGCCGCCTGGATGCCGACCGGAAGCCGTGACGGCGTGACATAAATCGTTTCCTCGAAGAACGGTCCATCCAGCGGGTCGGGCTTATCGAAGAGGGCGAGGACGCGAAGCTCTCCGTGTGTCAGCAGCCCCTCCAGCGCCACTTCACTTCCCGGCACGAAGTCTTCCACGAGAATGTCGCGAGTGGCGACGGCTAATTGTGTCAGGAGCGCCGCGACGCGCCGGAATGCGGCGACGAACTCCGCGGCGTCGTTGGTCCGGATCACGCCGCAGCTCGAGGAGAGGGCAAGCGGTTTGACCACGCACGGGAAAGTGACCGACGACGCGAGGGTCTCAGGGTTCTCCTCAAGGGAAAAGCGGGCAAAGCGCGGCACGGGTACGCCGTGCTCGCGCAGGAGCTCCCGCATCCGGTGTTTGTTTCGCGCCGCAGCCGCCGCGGCCACGGAGTTGTGCGGTAAGCCCAACGCCGCCGAGATCGACGCCGCGACGACCGCCGTGGTATCGTCCACCCCGACGACGGCATCGATCGGCCGGTCCCGGGCCAACTTCACCACCGCCCGGGCCGAACCTTCGGGGTCTTTGAAATCCAGCGTCAGAAGATCGGTGGGCGGGTGTCCTGTAAGCCAGGCAGGACGGTCGGACGCCACCGTGACGTCCAGTTTCAACCGTTGAGCTGCTTCGAGGAACGCCTCTGCTCGGTAGGTCGTCGTCGGGAGGAGCAGCAGGACCCGTGGCATCTCAATTTCTCATGAAGCTCTACGCGGGTGTGCCGAGACGTCCGCGGTGGAAGATCTCCAATTGACGGTTCGCCCCTAGAATCACCGTCAGCTTGGCCATCACGTCGGCGACCTTCGAGCCGGGGATGGCATAATAACCTTCGTCGTCTCCCAGCCCGGTGTACACGCGGTTGCCGATACAGCCGAAACTCGTGGCCGTCTGTCCGGACTGCATTGCTTCCGGCAGCACTGCGCAGGTGGGCCGCCCCATCGTCGCGCCGCCGCCGGCGACCCCGGCCGCCTGCGCCGCTTCCGCCAGCAGCATAAGCTGCTTCACGGTCCCGCGCACCAGGACGACATCCGGATCAAAGGGCGCGTCGGCCAGCGGTGCGTAGACCGCGACACCAAACGCCCCCTGGCGACGTGGGATCGTGGGGATCTCCTCCATCTTGATATACTGCAGGCCCACCATCATCTGCACGATCGCGTTGAGTTCCTTCGCGGTCTCGGGAGGAAGGTCAATTCCGTGCGTGTGTGCGCCAACCGGGCAGGTAGAGTGATCCGCTGCCTCGGTGTAGAACACCTTGCCCTCTGCAGCCAGCCGCCAGTACCCGCATCCGGCTGGGGCGGCCGTCTCGATCCGCGGCACATTCGGCGGGGCGGCGGTTCGGAACGCGATCGCAACCGGCGGCCATCTGAGTCCGAGGATTTCCTGCATCTGCGTGCCTTGTGTCGTCTGGTCCATCAGCCTTGTCCCTCCCTCTCTCGAACAATTCTCTAGATCCCGTCCTGCCGTTCCGTGCGCAATAGACGGAACTGTCCCTTCGTCGGTTCCGCACAGCAAAACCAGGGTTCGGTCAGCCGCGGCGGCCGGGGACTCATCCGCGGGCGTGAGCCGGCCGCGCCGGAGACAGGCGGCTGACGGTCCGCGACACCAGAGGCGAGCGCCCGGAGGCGTTCGAAGGTGACCGCCGGATCGTCGCCGACTCGGGCAGCCTCCTCCACCGCCACCCTGACCGCGTGGTGGAGCCTGTCCATGCGAGGGTCGGGATGCGTCCATTGATACTGGAACGCCGCCTGGTCGAGCAGGCCCAAGAATTTCTGGATCGCGGTGCGGGACAGCAACGCGGAGCCGGGTGGAATCAGCAGGCGGACGGTGTATTGCACCGGATCGATCGCATCAATCAGGTTGTTGGACTCCACGATATCAAACATCTCACGATAGTCCTCGAGGGTCGTCCATGGAGTGAACGCCACCAACGACGGGCGCAGGGTAATCCCCGCCGGGTGGAGAATGTCAAGCGTCGTGATGACATCGGCCCGCGTGTGGCCCTTTTCGAGATGCGCCAGCACGATGTCGCTGAAAGATTCCACGGCAGAAACCACGAAGATGCAGCCGAGGACTCCCAGCTCGGGGAAGAGCGCGCGATGTTTCAGGATGTGCTCGATCTTCGCTGTGCAATCAAAGGTCAGGCTGGGAAACTCGGCGTGCATGGCGCGGACGATGCTGAGCGAATGACCGGGTCCATTGAGGAAGTCAGGGTCACCAAAGGTCATATGGGTCGCGCCGGCCCGGACTTGCCGCCGGATGTCCTCTAAGACAGCCTCCTCCGGGAAAATGAAGAAACGGCCCTCATAGACCGGCACGATGGGGCAATGCAGGCAGTGGTGCAAGCACCCGCGGCTGGCCTCGACGTACCCGGCCAGGTGCAGCGCACCGTCACGTTCGAGGCGAGCATACTGATCGAGTGCAGGCAGCCCCCTGTGGCTTGGCACCGGAAAGCTCACCGGCGGGCGCTTCAGCACGGGACCGACAATCTGACCGCGCAGGCTCACCCCCTCGACCGCGCCGATCTCCTGACATCGCTCCAGCGCCTCAACGAGGCTGACGAGCGGCGTCTCGTATTCCCCACCGATCACCGAGTCTGCCACGTGATGAAGGAGGTACTCGGCGTTGATCGAGGCGTAAAGGCCGAAGAAGCAAATGTGGCAGGCCGGATTGATCTCGCGGATCATCTCGGCCACGCGGACGCCCAGGCGCAGGGCCGTATGCATCGGCACGGAGATCCCGACGAACCGTGCGCGCCGGACCCGCTCTCCGTCGAACTCCTCCACTGCGATGTCCAACCCGGCTGGCGCATACCCCGCCTGCTCGAGAAACCCGATCGGTTGAGCGATACCGATCGGCTGGTGGCCGAGCTCGTAGCACGAGATCAGCAGAATGGCGCCCGATTGCCGCAGCACTTTCAGGTCATCGCCCGTCCAGCCGGGTCCCCGCTTCTGAACGCTCAGCTCCGCCACGAGCCCCTATTCCTTCTCTTTTCCCTTGGTTGCCTTGATGGCCTTCTTGACCGCTTCCGCCCCGGCGCTGGTGGCCTCGGAAATGCCCTTCCCGACATTGTTGCCGACGCTCTTCATGGTCTCCATGACCTCAGGAATCGGTTTGGGCAGGTCATCCACGCGTATGGAGATCCCCTTCTTGGCGTCACGGTCCTTCGTCGCCGCTTTCTGCTCGGTCTCCGCAGCCTGTGAAAGCGTGACGGTGCCGACACTGAGGGCGAACAGGATGGCGAGCGCTGACGATGCGACCGGCCAAACACGAACTCTCATCATGGGCGTGCCTCCTGCGCTAAGGTACCACACTGTTCTGTCATCCGGGAACCCCCTGACGGCCTTAGCGGCCGATCTCGCTCAACGGTTGCTCGGTCACCATGAGGGCGCCTCGCGGGTTGGGCTCCAGGGTATTGGAGGCGGCGAGTTGGTCTCGCGGTGGGGAGGTCTGGCATTCGGGAGTGGTGACGAACCCCCAGTGCTGGTTGTCGCGGCAGGTATTGTCTAACACCATCGCTTCGGCGTGGTGGAACATCAAGATCCCGCTGAGCAGGTTCTCACGGCAGATGTTACGCACGAGATCCGGATGAGTGCCGGGGTCGCGAACCGCGATCCCGAAGTGGTGGTTCGCATAGCACAGGTTCTGGGCGATGTAGGGCCTCGCTCCGGCGAACGCGAAGATGCCCGACTCGCGGTTAGAGCAGACCTCGTTGTCCATCAGCGTCGGCCGGCAGTGAGGCCCGTACAGAACGATGCCGGACAGAATGCCTTCGGTGGCGCGGCATGAGGTGATGGTGCACGTGGAATCCAGAATATTCATGGCTGAATTCTGGTCGCTGCCGACATAGCGAAAGGTGATTCCTGAAATGCGACCTGCGGGAACGCGCTGGAGGTACAGCGGCCCGCCGCGTCGGCTGAAGATCTGGACGACATCACGGCCGGCGCCGATCAGCACAATCGGCCGCTCCGTCATGAAGATTTTATCTTCGTAAATCCCGGGCCGGATGAAGACTTGGTCATCCGGCCCGGCGTCCTTGAGCGCGGAGCTGGGCCGGGGATAGGCATCAGGGTCCGTCGCGTTCACGACGAGGGTGTGGCCGCCGGCTGGATTCAGAGGGGGATCTTGCATCACCGGGTCAGGATTCGTCGCACGATGTTGTTGGACATCGCGACTACTCGGACTCAACTCATCAGGACGCTCTTTGGGCACTGCCGGAAATCCCTCCCCCTCCAATTGGACTCGGTCTTGTGGAGCGACCAAATTATAACAGGGTGACGCGCAGTCCGGTGTCATTCCGGTGGCGGTTCGACACCCACAAGAGTAGCCAGCGCGGTCATGGTGTAGGCCATCCGGGCCTTCGGTCTGACGATCTTGATCCCGGCCGCTTTACACACCGCGTCAATGAGTTGATCCCGCGCTTCCCTGGGACCAGATGCCTGAGATGGGTCGAGGAGTTCGACGACTTTGGCCGCTGCCAGAGTGCCCGGATGCACCAGCACAAAGTCGACACGCTTCAGCGCAATCGTATTGAGAAACGCCGCCCGGGCTTTGCGATCATCTGACTTGACCTCCACGAGGCACCACACCGGAACTTGCGCAAACACCAGATACCGGTCCTGCACAGCCAGACGTAGCACATTGTAAAAGGACGCCTCGGACTTGGTCAGCAGTGGTTGGGCGCGCAACGAGACCTCGTCGGGAACGAGGAGTTCCTGCGTTTCGCGCTCCTTGAACCGGCTCACCAGCCAGGGCCACGCGATCAGCAAAATGAGCAGCAGCCCGATAGCCGCCATCAGTAGTGTGTCCACGTTTTCCTCCCAGTTCTTTGACGTCCTGTCAACGCAGAGGTGTCCGCCGCCGCTCTCCTCCGGGTACGATGGTACCCAGGATGACAGGATGAGCGGCGCCAGTCACCGCCGGGACATTGGCGCATTCACCGTGGATCGTCTGGTACGCCAGGACCGCGAACGCCGTTGCTTCGAACGCTTGACTCTCCCATCCTAACTTTTCCAGAGGTCTGACCGGTACAGGGTGAAAGACCGCCGCCAGGTCGCCCATCAAGGTGCGGTTGCGAACGCCTCCCCCTGCGACGATCACTTCATCAACCCGCCCGTTGAGCCATCGACGCGCACTGCCCACCGCCATGGCTGTGAACAACGAGCAGGTGGCCAGCAGATCTTCGGACGCCAGGCGCCGTTTCCGCTTCAAGGCCAGCACGCGAGCCAGAAAGGTCTCGCCGAATTCCTCCCTGCCGGTGGACTTGGGCGGTTTGTGCCGGAGGAAGGGGTGTGCCAGCAGCTCCGCCAAGAGCCCGGCATCCACCGTCCCCCTGGCTGCTCGCCTGCCGTTCCGATCCATGGACTGTCGGCCTCGAGTCAGGTGCGACACCAGCGCGTCCAGGACCATGTTGCCTGGCCCCGTGTCGAACGCGCGGACCGACTTAAGATTTCCCCCGGCCGGCAGATACGTCACGTTGCTGATGCCGCCCAGGTTGACGATCAGGCGGGCGCGCCGCGGATCACTCAGCATGAGGGAATGGGCGTAGGGGGTGAGCGGGGCTCCCTGACCGCCGGCGGCCAGATCGCGTGGCCGAAAGTCGGCGACCGTCGTGATGCCGGTCCGTTCGGCGATGACCGCCGGTTCGGCGATCTGAAGCGTCGAGCGGATGAGTCCGAGACCCGGTTCGCGAACCGGCTTGGGGAGGTGGTGTACGGTCTGCCCATGCGAACCGATCAGGTGGACGTCGGACGGTCGCAGGCCCGCGCGCTTCATGACGCGGAGCGCAGTGTTGGCAAACCACTCGCCCAGCACGACATTGAGATGACAGATGTCCGAGACCGTCCCTCTTGTGGAAGCCGCCACAATCCGTTGCCGCAACGGCGCCGGGTAAGGTGAGGCACAAAATGCCAGCGGCGTGACCCGCAGCGCGCGCCCGCGCCCGCGGATCTCCACCAGCGCCGCATCCACGCCGTCTCCGGAGGTCCCGGACATGAGGCCGATCACCTTCATTTACTCACCTTGGGAGTTAATGGTCACTGGTCGTTCGTCAAAGGGTAGGGAGGGAGCCTGCTACAGAAAAGCTCCCCCTCTTATCACCATTGACCAATGACCGATAACTACTGACCAATCACCGGGGGCTACGCTAACCGAAGTGTCACAGTCGGTCAAGCGAAGAAGGTCGAGTGAATTGAGTCGCGTTGACTTTCGGAATACTTGATGTTACGGTCCCGGCCATGCGCGCCAGACTTATGGCCCTCGCGGCCGCGCGTGCGCTCGTGGCGGGAATGGCGGTCCTCTTTGCTTCATGGACACCGGCACGCGCAGCCGAGCCGCTCAATGTCGTGGTGACGATCCCCGTACTCAAGGATTTGGCAACCCACGTTGGAGGGCCTCACGTCCGGGTCATTTCCCTGATGTCCGGACTGGAAAGCGAGCACACGTATTCACCGAAGCCGAGCGATTTGGTGGCGATCCGGAAGGCGCGGGTGCTGCTGGAGATCGGGGTGGGCCTGGAAGTGTGGGTCGCCTCGCTGGTCAAAAACTCCGGCAATCCGGGGCTTCTGGTCGTCACGACGTCGAGAGGGATCGCGCTGATCCGCGACCACGAACCCAAGGGTGGAGCCAGACTGACGCTTCAGGAGAGCCATCACTCCGGCAACCCGCACGTCTGGTTGGACCCGGAAAACGCCAAAATAATGATGCGGCACATTACGGAAGCCTTTATCAAAGCTGACCCGGACCATGCCCCGGACTACCGCCGGAACCAGGCGGAGTACCTGCGCCAGCTCGACCAATTGCAGATGGAGCTGACCGAGCGTCTCCGCGGCATCTCCGACCGTCGGATTGTCGTGCACCATCCAGCGTGGCCGTATTTCGCCCGCCGATTCGGGTTCCGGATTGTGGGTGAAATTGTCACGCAGGCCGGCGCGGAACCTTCGGCATTGCACATGCAGGCACTCATCTCGCGCATCCGCACAGAGCGACTCCGGGTTATCGTCTCGGAACCCCAGATGAACCAGAAGATTCCCGAGGTGTTGGCGCGCGAGACCGGCGCCCGCGTCGTGGTGCTGACCCCGCTGCCCGGCGGCGTCCCAGGAACCGACAACTATCTCGACATGCTCCGGTACAACATCCTGCAACTTGCCGAGGCGCTTGAAGCCTCCTAGCCGTCCATGGGCAACACGATTATCCGGTTCTCGCACGCGACCTTCGGATTCCATGACGTCATCGCCTTGAAGGATATCTCGCTGGAGATCTCCGAAGGGGAGTTCGTAGGCGTCATCGGGCCGAACGGGTCCGGGAAGACGACCCTCTGTCGGGCGGTCCTCGGGCTCATGCGTCCCTTTGAGGGCAGCCTGCAGATTTTTGATTGCGCCTGCGAAAAACTCCGGTGCCACCACCGGGCCCGGATCGGGTATCTCCCACAGAAAGGGACTCTGGATCGAAACTTCCCGATCACGGTCCTGGAAACGGTGATGATGGGCCGCTACGGCGCGCTGGGGTTGTTCCACAGGCCCGCGAAACGGGACCGCGAGATCGCGCTGGAGGCCTTGCTCAACGTGGGCATGCAGGACCACCAGGGCACCGCGCTGGGCGACCTGTCGGGCGGCCAGCAACAGCGGGTCCTGATCGCGCGGGCGCTGGCGCAGCAGCCACAAGTCCTCCTCCTCGACGAGCCTACCACCGGCATCGATATCACCACGCAGTACAGCGTGCTGGATCTGATCCAACGGCTCCATCGGGACCTGGGGCTCACGGTGCTCTTGATTACCCACGACATCAACATGATCCGCTCGCTCGTCGACCGGCTGGTCTTGCTGAAGACGCGCCTGTTCGCAGCCGGCCCGCCGAAGGAGGTGCTGAGGCCGGATCTGCTTCGGCAGGTGTACGGGAAGGACCTGGTCATTACCGAAAAGGATCTGATCATCGTCGAGGATTACCACCACCACCGCTGACGCGATGGGGCAAGAGGCGCGAGGCGATGGGCTATGGGTCGGATGATCCTGCCTATCGCCCATAGCCCCTTGCCTATAGCCTGTGAGTATTATGCTCGAAATGCTCTCATACGATTTCATGCAGCGCTCCTTTTTGGCTGCGGCGCTGGTTGGAGCCATGTGCTCCGTGATCGGCGTGTTCGTCGTCCTCCGAGGGCTGGCGTTCGTAGGGGCCGGGACGGCACACGCGGCCTTCGCCGGGGTGACGCTCGCCTACCTGGTCGGGCTCCCGCCCCTCCTGCTGGCAATCACGTTCGGTCTGGCCACGGTCTGGATCACCGGGGTGATGGAGGAAAAAGGTCGGATGAAGCTGGACGTGTCGATCGGGATTTTGTATACCGCGACGATGGCGCTCGCCATCCTGTTTATCGGGCTGATGAAGGGGTACAACGCCGAGGTGTACGGCTACCTGTTTGGGAGCGTGCTGTCCGTCACGCCGGAAGAACTCTACGCTATCGTGGTGTTGAGTCTCCTGGTGCTGGGCGTCATTCTCTTGTTCTCGAAGGAGCTGTTTTTCATCGCGTTCGACCAGGAGATGGCCGAAGCCTCGGGTGTGCCGGCCAGGCGGATCTTTTACTTGTTGCTCACGCTGGTGGCGCTCACGGTGGTGGTGTCGTTGAAAACGGTGGGCGCAATCTTAGTGTTCGCGATGATCTTGATCCCGGCCTCAACCGCCTATCAATTGACTCACAGCCTGACACACATGACAACCTATTCGGTGATCATCGGGACGTTCTGCGCAGCGGGTGGCGTCCTGCTGTCCTATCTCTGGGACCTTCCCTCCGGCCCCGCAATAGTCCTGCTGGCCACGACGATCTTCTTTCTCTCCGTCCTGCTATCGCCGAAGCGACTCAGACGTGCTCCGGCCTAAAACGGGTTAGGACGAAGAACCGACAAGAGCACGCGACAGACTCAGCGTGAGTCCTTAGGATTGCCTGTAGATACGCCCTACCGCTACTCCGGCAGCCACGCTCTCCACCAACCCAGCCACGAACCAATAGAAGGCTAAGACGCCCGGAATGGGGAGTACCGCATACCAGCCAAGGCTCTGAGGGGCCGATAATAGGATACCGATGATCAGGCCGTAGCGAACCCCTTGGCCAACCCCGCCCTTATTTGCCTCGTACCCCTGTGTGTAGATCAGGACAAAGAGCGGAGCAAAGAACAGGTATCCTACCCACATGAGCCACATGAGCCCTTGCATCTCGGCCTGCGGCCGCCAGATCGAGGCGGTTTGCTGATAGAGATCAGCCAGCAGCACTCCATGAATGACCCCCTCCAGGATAAAGATCACGGCAAACGCTGCAACACTGGCCAATGCCCAACGTTTGGTGTTCATAAGGTCCTCCTTACGATGTTGACTGGTGAAATGTCATCTATCCGGAAGCTGACGAGGATGACATCTGCGAGTCGAGTTGGGTGCTCGCTACCCGCCCCTGTTATCACACCAGTAGCCGTCACTCCAGCCGGGCGTGTTTCGCGCGGGCCCACACCATTCCCGTCTGCTCATTGGCGCTGAAGCCGAGCTTCTCGTAAAACGTCTGCTTGTCGCGCGTGCAGAGCCAGAAGAGTTCCACGCGGCTCAGCGCGGGGTGGTGCAGAATATGGTGCATGATCTCGGTCCCGATCTCCTGTCCTTGGTACTCGTGATCCACGATCACATCCCATATCGAGGCGCGAAAGACATAGTCCGTCAACACCCGGCCGAAGCCGACCAGCTTGCCGCCGTCCCAGGCCGAAATGGCCAGATCGGTGTGCGTGAGCATGTCCCGGGTCTGCTCGATTGTCCGTCCGACCACCCACGGAGCCATCTCGTAGAGTCGGAGGAGCTGGGAGAGATCGAAATCCTTGCGCTCGGAAAACGTGATGGGGCTCTTGAGCAGGACTGCCTCCTTATATTAGAGTACCGCTCCGGTGACTCTGCGCCACTCGTAGATCACAACCATCCGGACAACCGTGAGCGCCGCGGGTAGCCGCGCAATGGCCGGGAGTTCAACGATTGCACACGATGCTGGTGAAAACCT
>CAYJUP010000016.1:0-19837 GCA_964373365.1 uncultured Nitrospiraceae bacterium | reverse complement strand
CGCACCGCGTTCGGGACGCGGGTGTCGGAGGTTCAAATCCTCTCGCCCCGACCAAAAAATAAACCAAAAGGATGTGAAGCGGCCGAGCGCCGACCCTAGGGAAGACACGGTCGCTCTGCCAACTCGTTTACGACTGGAACCCTCCTCGGACCTCTCGCGGAAGCGCGCATTCATTGCCCCATGACCATATCAACGGATCCACCGGTCAGGGCGCGGGTCTGGGTAAGCGGGCGCGTGCAGGGCGTGTGCTACCGCGCGTTCGCCCAGGATGCGGCTGCTCACAAGGGCCTGTCCGGGGGGGTGCGGAATCTTGACGATGGGCGCGTCGAAGTGGATGTTGAAGGAGAGAAGCGAGCGGTTGAAGCCTTTCTCGAGTTGCTCAGGGCCGGACCTCCGATGGCGCGAGTGGATGACCTCAATGTGCAATGGGAATCGCCGACCGGCCGGGGCGCCGATTTCCGTATCTGGTACTAATGGGTCCTCGCCGGAACCAGGAGCCTCTGATGGGCCGCGATGACGATAATGTGAACCAGCCGATCGAGGCTGCCGGCGAGCGAGAGGAAGACGCCGCGCTCCCGGAGTCTTCCGAGCCGGACGCCAGGCCGGACAAGAGCCGGGATCGGAAAGGGAGTGGGTCCGAAGGACTCGATGCCGTCAAGATCTACCTCAAAGAAATCCGCCACTCCACCTTGTTGACATTCGAGCAGGAGCAGGAACTTGGGAAGCGCATGCGCGCAGGGGACTTCCACGCCCGAGAGCAGATGATCGAGTCGAACCTGCGGTTGGTCGTCAGCCTCGGCAAGCGGTACATGAATCGGGGGCTTCCGTTCGCGGACGTCATTGAAGAAGGCAACCTCGGCTTGATTAAGGCTGTCGAAAAGTTCGACTATGCGCGCGGCTTTCGGTTCAGCACGTATGCTTCCTGGTGGATACGGCAGTACATCGAGCGGGCCATCATCAATCAGGGGAAGCTCATTCGGTTGCCGGTCCACGTCGTGGAACGCCTCAACCGGTATCTGTCCAAAGTCGAACGACTGGGCCAGGAGCTGAGGCGGGAGCCGAGGGTGGACGAGATCGCCGACCGCATGCGGATTCCGGAGCGGGAAGTGACCGACCTCAAGCAACTGATTCGGACCACGTACTCGCTGGACAGCCCGATCAGTGAGGGCACAGACACGTTCCTGCGGGATGTGATCGAAGATCCTCGAGTCGCCTCCCCTGCCAGCACTGCGGAAGGCGTGCAGCGGCGCGAGGAGATCATGGAATGGATGAAGGATCTTCAAGAGAAGGAGAAGACGGTCATCGTGCTCAGGTTCGGACTGGATGGGGGTGATGCCCAAACCTTGGAAACGATCGGCCAGGATCTCGGGCTCACGCGCGAGCGCGTCCGGCAGATTGAAACCGCGGCTCTGGTGAAGCTGCGGGCGATCATCGAGAAAAAGACCCTCAAACAAGACGACCTGCTGTAAAAAAGTTTCCCGATGGATTACAAATTGCTCATCCGCGAAGTGCCGGATTTTCCGAAACCCGGCATTCTCTTTTATGACATCACCACGTTGCTGAAGGACGCGCAGGCCTTCCGCAACATCATGGACGAGCTCACCGGACGGTATCGCGACAAACGGATTTCAAAAATCGTGGGGATCGAATCCCGAGGGTTCATCCTGGGTAGTCCGCTGGCCGACCGGCTGGGCACGGGCTTCGTGCCGGTTCGGAAGCCCGGCAAGCTCCCGGCCGACATTTTCGAGGTCAAGTACAATCTGGAATACGGCTCAAATTCGCTGGCGATCCACCGTGACGCGATCGCGCTCGGCGAACGTGTTCTGATCGTGGACGATCTCTTAGCCACGGGGGGGACTGCCGCCGCGACCGTTCGTCTGGTCCGGCAACTCGGCGGTGAGATCGTCGGCCTCGTCTTTCTTGTTGAACTGGTGGCTCTCAAAGGTCGCGACAAGTTGAACGGCTGTGACGTGCATTCCATGATCACCTATTCGTAGCCCTGCCTCTCATTTCCCTCCAGAAGAAAAGGTTCCGCGTTGCCGCCAAGGCTGTGAAGGGGCTTGTCAAACCGGAGATGTCATGATATGAATACCCGCCTTTTTGCGGAAAGGCCTTTACGAAAGGGGAATTGTTGGGGATGCCTAACAGGGTCAAGCTCAAAAAAAAGAAGACAGCAACGGGGACCAGGACATCAACGAAGGCGGTGATCAAACGCCGGCCGACTGATGGCAAGAAACAGGCCCTGGGGGCTCGGTCGAACGGATCACGAACGGGAGGGACGTCCGGGGAGCCAGCAGCGGCCAAGCTGGGGCGGACAAGACGTTGCGAGGCCCTGCACCGTATGTTGACGACGAAACGCCAAGAGATCATGAACCAGATCGGAGAGTCAATCGGGCAATCCCTGACCGACGATCAACAGCGTCGTCTGGAAGCGCCCATGGACGTGGGGGATCAGGCGTTGATGGATGTGGAGCGGGAACTCGGGATCTCGCTCCTGGAAATGCGGAATCGGAAGCGGCAACTGATCGACGAGGCGCTGATCAGGCTGGCCGAGGGCACGTATGGCGTCTGCGCCGACTGCGGGGTCGAGATCAGCGAGAAACGCTTGGCGGCGGTGCCGTTTGCCAAACTGTGCGTGGACTGTCAATCGCGAGAGGAACTCCTCGAGAAAATCGAAAAGGAAGAAGAACGCCATTAGGAGCGTGAGCGCTCAGGCTCTCGACGCCTTGGCCGCCAACTGTCCTCACCTCGTCGTCCTTGCCGACACTCCCGTGGTCAGGGTCGTTCTGACGCATGATGTGACACGATGAAGGCCGTAGTCCTGGCCAGCGGCGGGCTCGATTCCACCATTACGGCGGCCGTCGCAAAGCGGGATGGGTGCCTCATCCACTTGCTCACGATTTCCTATGGACAACGCCACTGGGTCGAGGTGGAGCGGGCCCGCCAGATCGCCAAAGCCCTGGGTGCAGCGGGCCACCTCGTCCTGGAGGTGGATCTCAGACCGATTGGAGGGTCGGCGTTGACGGCGGATCAGGAGGTGCCGAAGGATCGGTCCGAGGCCGAGCGGAAGGAGGGTATCCCGTCCACCTATGTCCCGGCACGCAACACGATTTTTCTCTCCCTTGCGCTGGCGTATGCCGAGACCCTGGAAGCGTCGCTGATTTATTTCGGAGCCAATGTCCTGGACTACTCGGGATACCCGGACTGCCGGCCCGACTATCTCCGCGCGTTTGAGCAAGTCGCTCGACTGGGCACCCGCGCCGGTGTCCTTGGAAAAGGAGTGGAAGTCCGGGCTCCGTTGCTGCTGATGACGAAGGCCGAGATCATTCGGATGGGCGCGTCGCTGAACGTGCCCTTTCATCTGACGCATAGCTGTTATGATCCGACGGCGGATGGCGCGGCGTGCGGGCGATGCGACAGTTGCCGAATCCGGCGCGAAGGATTTCGGGCCGCGGGCGTGATCGACCCCATTTCATACGCGGATGCGTGACCCGATCGTATGACCATCTCTCCTGAAGAGTTCTTCATGTATCTGACGATCGCGTTGATCGTCCTCATCCCTATCTCGGCCAGAGTCTATCGCTATCTCACCGCGAGGCAGGTCAAACGGATACTCCGCGAGCAGTTCGGACAGAAAGAAGATCGAGATCAGAACGAGGCCCACGAGAAGAGGTGATCGCCGTGCATGCCGTGCGCGCCACGACCGCGATGGGATGGATCAGGTGGGCCGGTCTGATCGGCTTGCTGCCTGTCTTGGTGGCATGCGGACAAGGCGTTGCCACGCGGGAAGCCGCGCCGGTGCCGGCGGAGTTCCAGAAAGGCGAGACCCGGTTCAACGCCAATTGCGCCCGCTGCCACGGCCAACACGCCGGCGGCACGGCGCAGGGCCCGCCGCTGGTGCACAAGATCTACGAGCCGAACCATCACAGTGACCATGCGTTCCAGCACGCGGCGGCGAGTGGAGTGCGCGCCCATCATTGGCAGTTCGGAGACATGCCGAAGATCGAGAGTGTGACTCCGGAAGACGTCGAGCAGATTACCCAATACATTCGCTGGCTGCAGCGCCAGGCCGGCATCATGTAGTCATCCTGTCTTTCCGTTGCGCGTCGGGCAATTGGCCAGATCCTTCCAGGTCTCGCTCTAGCACGCCTCGCGTTTCGGCAATCCCGCAATCATTCTACGGGCTTAGGACGGCGGATTGACACCATGCGCCTCTTCTTCATAAGCTGAATGAACGATCTGGTCTCATCTGACGTGCGTAGTTCGATAAGGAGTTGGCATCTCACAAGCGCCGGGGCGGCCCCGACATGGGTCGGCCCCTAACCGGGAGGGAGTCATGGCAAGCTCTGGAAGAATATTTGCAGCGATGTTGGGTACGTTGTGTCTGCTGTTAGGGAGCTCGGGGTGTTTGCTGATAGGGGTTGAGGCCGGCCACGAAGGGGTGCTGGTCGCAAAACCCTTCTTCTTCGGCCACGGGGGGGTGGACCCGGTTCCGGCCCCGACCGGTCGCGTTGCCGTGGCCCTGACCACCGAGATGATTAGCGTGGATGTCCGTCCGCTCCAGTACTCTGAGCATTTTGACATCATCTCGGCGGAGAACGCGCCGGTCTCGTTCGATGCGTTTCTGATCGCCAATGTGATCGAGGGGCGTTCGCCTGAGCTGGTCGCCCGGTATGGGCCCCACTGGTACCTCAATAACGTCAAAGAGGCGTTCCGGACCTTCGTCCGCGAAGAGGTGCAGAAGTATCCGCTGTTTGAACTGACCACGAAGCCAGCCACCCGGGCTAGGCTGCAGGAGGCCGTCGAGCAGGAGGTCCGGACCAAACTGATTGAGAAACAGAGCATCCCGGTAAGACTGAACCGGGTCGTGATCGGAAGCATTCTCCCGCCCAAGGGGGTGCTGGAGCAGACCGCCCAGACCATCATCCAGGAACAGCGGAAGATTACGATGATTGAGTTTCAAAAGGCCGAGGAAGCCCGCGAGACGGCCGAGAAGCAGCGGGGAATTGCGGACCGGGCCTACCGGGAACATCTCGGACTGACCGCGACCGAGTTTGTGGACCTCCGGCGGATCGAAGTCCAAAAGGAAATAGTGGCGCACGTGCCCAATTCGAACTTGACGATCATCATGGGCATGGAAAAGATAGGCATCAACCTCCCGCCGATCTCGGCGAGCCAGTAAGCAAGCTGCGCGAGAGGGCAAGCAGGTCAAGACGGGTGCGGAGGCTTTGGTTTCACTCCAGACGCGGGGGACCCGGGGAGGCCCCCCGCCTTAGAACTGTTGCAGGACAGTTTGAAGCTGCTGCATCAGTTCCTTGAGGCGGCGCTTGGTCTCGTCGGACTGACCTTGCTGCTTGAGGAGCGCTTCCGGATCGGGGGCGGACGCCGGCTTTTCTGTCTCGATTTGTGACAGGGTCTCAACCACGCGCTCCCGGCCCTTGCGGCGCTGCTGCTCCCGCTCTATCTTGACTCTGAGCAGCTCATCCCGTGCCTCCCGCCAGTCCCGAGCCGTGCGTTCCAGCTTCTCTCGCGTGTCCCGGAGTGTAGCTTCGAGCGCCTCAATCTGCAGCTTCATCTGCTTGGCCGTGGCGGCGAGCTCCTGAGAGCGCCGTTGCTCATTCTGATACAGCAGCTTGGCATTCTCGGCGTTGCTTTTCGCCAGGTCATAGGTGCTGCTGCTCACGCACCCTGTAGAGACTCCGGCGAGCATCCAGCCCAGGACCGTCATGACGGCGATTCGTCCCGCTCCCGTTTTCATGGCATACCCTCCTCCTTAAAACGCCCGACCAGTGTTTTGTCCTTCGCTACGAATCATGCTATCACGCGATCAGGCGGATCGGCAATCGGGGGTCGGGGTCGGTACGCGGAGCGCGTCAACGAGCGCCTGGATCGTCATCGGGGCGTTGCCTTCAGCACGATTGTTGACCAGGACGTAAATGGCCCTCCGTTCATCAACAGCCTGCCGGATCAGGGCGAGCGTGTCCGTCCGCATCTGGGGCAAGGGCTGGACCAACCGGTTGTAGGGTGTATAGCGCTTGACGGCGTCGGCGTACGAGAGGCCGAGAGGCGTGAGCAGTCGGACGACCACAAACCCGGCGGTGAACCTGCGTCCTAGCGCCGCGTGCTGGGACGCAAGGGGCGGCATGGAACTCCAGTGGTTATACACATGAGTGGCGCCGTAGGCTCGCAGCAGGTCATGGTAAGGGGTGCCCAGCAGGGCCGGATTGCGAACTTCGACGGCATACTGTGGACCGGAAGGGAGGCGAGAGAAAAATTTATCCAGCGCGGCAAGGAATGCGGCAGGCTCAAGACCGACGCGCTGGAATTCGAAAATGAAGGGGCCGGCGTGATCGCCGAGCGCGTGTCGAGAGGGGCGAAGGACCAGCTCCTCGCACAGCGCTGCGTCCAGAAACCGAGGGTTGACGGTCCCGGCTTTCGTGCCATACCGGCTATGGTTTGCATACGCCGGGATCGTGATCTCCTCCCAGACCTTTGAACAAATCCGAAATCCGGCCGGCACCAGAGCGGCATACTCCGCGAGCTGTGATACCGCCGGGGGGCGGTAAAACGTGTGGTCGAGCCCTACGGTCCTGAACAGGCGCTCACCCTGATACGCATAGGCGGCATACTCGCTCAGGCAGTCTTTGGCGAACCGGCGCTTCGGGTAGGGTTTTCGGTACACCAACCCCTGCCAGCCTTCGTACGCCCAGGAGCTGGTGCCGAACCGCACCTCATCGGGCACGTTCACCATGGATCATCTCATGTGGCCTTCCAGGAGCAGCCCGGCCATCGCCGCAATCCCTCCCACCAGCGCGAGGACGAAGCCGAGCCCGCCTAGCATGAACCACGGTCTGATGCGCGCGATTTCCTCTGTGGCCAGGTGAGAATGGAGTTCCACCGGCGCGACCCACCACTTTGAGGGGACGGCCATCTTGCGCGCCAGCGTGCGGTACAGGACGACGTGGTACCAGAGGCCAGTCGGCAGTCCGGTCACCAGCCCGAGCAGAAGTGTCCATACCCCCAGCTCGGTCATCAGGGGCGGGCTGAGCATTGTGGCCACCACGCCGACAATGCCGACCGCCACCACGACCGAGAGGACAAGCATGATCTCGATCATCGCCCCGATTCTACCTGATCACGCCGCACGGAGCTACAGGCTGCCTTGACTTGAACGCGGTCTTATCTCAAACTCAGTCTCATGAGTCAGCGGGACGAACAGGAACTGCTGAACGATCTCGCGGAGAGGTTCGGGATCGCCTCCGACTATGACGACGTGTGGGGGCATCGACATCTCACGTCTGATCAGACAAAGCGGGCGATTCTCACTGCGATGGGCGTGCACGCCGATACTGAGGACGACGTGCGGCGCGAGCTGGCCGCGTGCGCGGACGCCCCCTGGCGGCAACCCTGCGATCCGGTGGTGGTCCTGCGGGTCGGTGGCGGCCCCGATCGTTGGTCGTTCCGCATGCCGGCGGAGGAGGGCGAGGATCAACAAGTCCAGATTCTCTGGGAGGTCCGGGAGGAGGACGGCAACCTTCGGCAGCAGGGCGAGGCGGGCAGGGGACTCGTACCTGCCGAGACCCGCATCGCGGAGGGGCGACGCCACATCCGCTTCGAGTTGCCGGTCCCGTCTGACCTGGCAATCGGTTATTACGACCTCATGGCGTATGCCAAGACCCCGTCATGGTCTATTGAAGGCACGCTGCGCCTGATCGTGGTTCCTCCCCACTGTTACGTGTCTCCTCACTTTCACGAGGGGGCTCGCACCTGGGGGCTGTCGCTCCAACTGTACGCGCTGCGCTCTTCCAGAAACTGGGGCGCGGGCGATTTTGGGGATCTCGCCGAATTCCTGGAGTGGGCAGGCAAAGACCTGGGAGCCGGGATCATCGGGTTGAACCCGCTCCATGCGCTCAAGAATTCACGACCCTACCACATCAGTCCGTACTCTCCGGAAAGCCGACTCTACCTCAACGTACTGTACCTCGATGTGGAACGGATCCCCGAATACGAGGAGTCGGAGGCGGCGCAGCGGATGCTGGAGGACAGCGGCTTCAGGGCCGGGCTGGAGGCGCTGAGGCGGAGCGAGACGGTCGATTACGATCAGGTGTATGCCGCGAAGCGGGCGGTTCTGGAGGCGCTGTTCGCGACTTTCCAGGAGCGGCATCTTGCCGGCCAGGAGCGATCCCTGCATCCCGGCACGGAACGGGGGCGAGCTTTCGAACATTATATCCGGGAAGAGGGGGAAGCCCTGGAAACCTTCGCGCTGTTCCAGGCTCTCTCCGAAGAACTCCGCCGCCTCTATCCGCTCGTCTGGGTGTGGCAGGATTGGCCGGAGCCGTACCGCCATCCCAAGTCGGCCGCTGTAGCCGCGTTCCGAGTCACGCACGAGTCTCAGGTCCGGTTCCATCAATATCTGCAGTGGGTCGCCAACGAACAGTTGGGCGAGGTGGCCGGACGCGCGCGCGTGCGGGGCATGCCGATCGGGCTCTATCATGACCTCGCCCTGGGGAGTGATCGGTCCGGCAGCGACGCCTGGGTCTATCAGGATGTCCTGGCGCTGGGCTTGGATAGCGGGTGCCCCCCGGACACCTTCGCCCCCGAGGGTCAGAACTGGGGACTGCCGCCCGTAAACCCCGAGCGTCTGCGCGCGAGCGGCTACCGGATGTTCATCGAACTGCTGAGCAAAAATCTCAGACACGGCGGCGCGCTCCGGCTCGATCATGTCATGGGGCTGTTTCGCCTGTTCTGGATCCCACGCGGCCTCCCGCCATCCGCGGGGGCCTACGTGCGCTACCCGGCGGACGATCTCCTCGGCATCGTGGCCCTTGAAAGCGTGCGTCATCGCGCGGTGATCGTGGGGGAAGACCTCGGGACCGTGCCGGACTGGATCCGCGAGCGGCTGGCCGACTCCCGGGTGCTGTCTTACCGTGTGCTGTACTTCGAGCGAACGCACCAGGGCGACTGGAAGACGCCGGGCGCCTATCCCCAACAAGCCATGGCCGTCGTCAGTACCCATGACCTTCCGACCTTATCGGGCTTCTGGGCGGCGCAGGATATTGAGGTTCGAGGTAAGCTGGGGTTCTATCCCGATGAAGCGGCTCGGCAGCAGGCGCTGGAGGAACGGCTTCGGGAGAAGGCGCGCGTGTTGCGCGCGTTAAACGCGGAGGGGCTGCTGCCGCAAGGGTTGACCGAGGAGTCTGCGGCGGCGCAGGGGATGACCGAAGCCCTGTGCCGAGCCATCCACGCCTATTTGGCTCGTACGCCGTCCTGGGTGGTGTTGGCGAGCCTTGAAGATGTGTTGGGAGAGGTGGCCCAAATCAATGTGCCCGGCACGGTCGACCGCTACCCCAATTGGTCCCGGAAGAGCTCGCTCTCGCTGGAAGATCTTCGGGAAGATCCCAGGCCGGGCCGGCTTGCCGCCTCGCTGCGAGCGATTCGACCTTCGACGCAAGGGTGATCGTGACGGTCTTGCGGGACGGATGCGTTTCCAGTATGGTCCCGCGAGCGGAGCGACCGAACTTGACGGGAGCGACCTGCATGTTCTCGTATCTGCGGCACTACAAGCTGATCGCCGGAGCGAACAAACACCTGCTGGTTCTCGGCGCTTCAGCGGTGCTGATCCTCCTGATCCTGGCGGTGGAGACGAAAGCGCCCGCCAATGTCGTGGGCGCATACGGCTACGTGCTGCCGATTTTATTGGTCGCCACGGCCCGGAACCGTCGGCTGATGTATCTCACGATCACGCTGTGCGTCGTGTTTACCTACATCGGATTGTTCCAACCCACGAAACCCGGTCGGTTTAGGGCCGCCCTCATCAATCGGACCGTGGTGGCCGGGGTGTTGGTCGGGGTGGCCTATTTTGCGATGACGCGGGAGGAACGCAAGGCTCGTGAAGAGGCGGCTCGGGCTGAGCTGTTGCGGGCCAATACCCAGCTCGTCGAAATTAAAGACGCCCTGAGGCGCTCTGAGCGGCTGGCCGTGTTGGGGCTCCTGGCGTCATCGGTGGCGCATGAGGTGGGCACGCCTTTGCATTCGATCGCCTGGCACGTACAGTCGCTCGGGGAGGAACCGAGCGTGACGCCGGAGATGCGGAAGAAAATCGCCATCATTGACACGGAGCTCAACCGGGTCGTGCGCATTATCAAGGAGCAACTGTCCTCGACTCGGCAACCCAAGCCGGCTCCCTCGCGGTTGCAGCTGGAACACCTTGTTCAGTCCGTGGTCACCCTGATGGAGCCGTCTTTTGTCGGGAAAGGTGTGAGACTCAAAATGGATCTGGGGGCTGGGACGGCGGTTGTCTGGGGTGACGTGGAGCAACTGCGACAGGTGCTTGTCAATCTTCTGACGAATGCGCTGGCGGCGACCAAACCCGGGGATGAGGTGGTCATCGTGGTGGGACGCCGGGCCGCCACGCTGACGGAATTGGAGGAACGCCGTCGAGCCGGTGAACCGCCAATCGCGACGATGGCCACTCTGACCGTCCGTGACACAGGGTGCGGTATCTCCGACGATCATCTCAAGCGGGCGTTCGAACCGTTCTTTACCACGAAGGCCATCGGGGCTGGCACCGGCTTGGGGCTGTTTCTCAGCCGGGAGATCATCGTGGCGCATGGAGGCACCCTCTCAATCGAGAGTGTCGTTGAGAAAGGAACGATGGTCGTGATCGCCCTTCCGAGTTACACGGAGCACGCTGCGAGCACGGCTGCGAGAAGCTGATGAAAGATCCTGAGGGCACCATCCTCGTGGTGGATGATGACGCGGTCGCCCGCGATCTCCTTGTGGAAGCTTTGCGGAAGGAAGGCTATGACGTGGAAGGAGCCGCCGACGGCGCTGAGGCGATTGAGCGAGGCCGCCAAAAGCGGTTCGACCTCGTTCTGACGGATTTCCGTATGGGCGCCGTGGACGGCATCGCGGTCCTGCGGGACTTCAAGCAGCGCAGCCCGGACACCTCTATTGTGCTCCTGACCGCCTTCGGGTCCATGGAAGGCGCAATCGAGGCCATCAAACAGGGCGCGTATGACTACCTGGCCAAGCCGTTTAAGAAAGAGGAGATCAAGCTGGTCGTCCAGCGCAGTCTCGAACACAGTCGTCTGGTTCGCGAAAATGCCAGGTTCAGAGAGGAGCTGCGCGGACGCGAGGAGATGTCGCCGCTTGTCGGCAGCAGCCCGCCCATGCTGGAGGTGTATAAACTGATCGCGCGGGTGTCGGCTGGCAAGAGCACGGTCCTCCTGGAGGGTGAAAGCGGGACCGGCAAGGAGCTGGTGGCGCACGCCATCCACTCGAACAGCCCGCGACGGGACCGACCGTTCGTGCCCATCAACTGCGCCTCGCTGGCGGACACCCTTTTAGAGTCCGAACTGTTCGGGCACGAGAGAGGCGCGTTTACCGGCGCCTTCAGCGTCAAACAAGGGCTGTTCGAATCAGCCCATGACGGCACCATCTTTCTGGACGAGATCGGCGACATCGGCTCCGCCCTTCAGGTCAAGCTCCTGCGGGTGATTCAGGAACAGGAGGTCCGCCGTGTGGGGGGAACTGCCTCCCTCAAGGTCGATGTCCGAGTCATTGCGGCCACGAACCGTGATCTGGCCGCGCTGGTGAAGGAGGGCCGGTTCAGGGACGATCTCTTCTATCGCTTAAATGTGGTGCGGATCGTGCTCCCTCCCTTGCGGGAGCGCCGTGAGGACATTCCGATGTTGGCTCAGCATTTTTTGCAGAAGTTCGCTGCGGCGAACGCACAGCCGATCAGAGGGTTCATTCCTGACACGATGGCTCTCCTTCAACGCTATCACTGGCCGGGGAACGTGAGGGAACTGGAGAATGTGATCGAGCGCGCTGTGTCCCTGGCACACGGTCCGCTGGTCTTGCCGGAAGATCTGCCGAAGACCATACGAACCGCCGGAGCGGGTCCTTTGGATGACAAAGTCGGGAAAGCTTCGGAGCGCGACGACACGCTGGCCACCCTGGATGAGATGGCGAAACGGCATCTGGTGAGAGTCCTGGAAGAAACAGGGGGCAACAAGGTTCGCGCCGCCAAGATTCTCGGAATCGATCGCCGGACACTGTACCGGATGGCAGAACGGTATGGGGTGGAACTGAGGGAAGAGGGGACGGAGTAACTCTCGGGTATTGGTCACTGGGCATCAGTCACTGGTCATTGGGTGAAAAGGGATCATGCTGTCTTGACCAAAGGCCACTGAGGGTTGACCAATGACCAGTACTCGGGGGTTTTCTAGAGGAGGCCGAGCGCGTTCCTGACTAAGCGGAGCTGGTTCGCCGCGCTTTGTGGGAGGGGAGTCTCATACGGACTCCACGAGAAAAACAGGCTGTCCTTGCCCTCATAGGCCACATCAATGATCAGACGGGTGGTAGTCTCGCTTTCCGGCAGGATGGTGGCGTCAACCCGGCTGCGGCCTGTGCCGAAACGGTGGACCACAAGCCAGTCCCAGGGGCTGGCGATCTCCTGCCGATAGCCGGTGCTCAGGACTTGATCCTGCCTGTCCCCCTCACTGACTTCATACCCTCCTTCCGTGAGAACCTGGATCACCGCGGCTTTAACCCGGTCGTGTGACGCTACCAAGACCGCCTCCCCGGAGTCCGACGTTCCCGCCGGTCGTGTCGTCGAACAACCGATCATCAGCGCAGCAGCGGCCAGTATGCCCATCCCTCGCCTTAACGCATCCGGTCCGCGCATCAGGACCTCCTCTCGGCGCCCACACTATTTGAGCCGATACACTAAATGCGTATCAGTCTGCGCGACGCCCTCGATCGAGTGGATCTTTGACAACACGAGCGTCGTCAGCGCGTCCTGGTCGAACACCTCGACCACGGTAAAGATGTCCGGCTTTCCCCAACAGGGGTCAATCGTTTTGATTTCCTTGATCTCCGACAAGGCCCTGACGACGTTCGCTGTCTGCCCAGGCAGCACGTTGATCAGGACATACGCTCGATCAGACATCTCTCGTGCTCTGTCATCCGATTGCCGGCATCAGAGGCAGCCGACGCCTTCATAGCAGCGGACGAAGGTAGCGGATACCAAGGCGACAAGTCAACACAAACCCGCGCGGCGAACAATCGGCCGGTTACGATTCCGGCGATCCCCTCCAGCCCACCGCTATTTCGGTGAAATCAACACCTCTATCGTGCGTTCATCACTGACGCTGGTCAGATCGGCTTCGATGCGACGGGGGTTCCCTATACGGCCTTCCGGATCGTAGATGAAGCAAAACAGCGTCTTGCATCCCGGATGGGCTGCGTAATGTTTGGAATCTATGGTCAGTTGATCGGCGATTTCCCTCGCCCCCAATCCCGGCCTGGTCTTTTTCGCCACGATCACAATGCGCTCTTGCTTCAGCACGAGATCCATCCGATTCGATCCGCGTACATATTTTGGCGTCCATTCTTCAGTGCTGATGTCCTCAAACTCGAGGGATAGGAGAGCATTCAGAACGTCCCGGACATCGTGCTCGTCCTCCACCTCCAGCGTCGCTCGGTCCTCGCGTCGTTGGCGAAGCTGCCTGGCAACGGCGTGAAAACGCGTACAGATCTTCCGGATAAGGCCCAGCGCACCCACTGAAGCGACCGTACTATCCGCCCCACTCCCTGATGGTCTGGCCTGCTGCTGAGCGGCAGTCGGTGGGTCGCTTCTGACAGAGGATGAACTCGGCTCAACACGAGCGGTGGGTGCCGGAGTTTTGAGGGGACTGGCGGGCTGACCGCTCGGTAATTCAACCGATGGTCGAGAGCCCCTCGGACGGTTGTCCGTGAAAGAGGATGGAATCGGCGGCACAGGAGCGGAAGGTGTGGAAACTTTTTCGACACCGGCCGATCGAACATTGAACGATGCAATCGCTGGAGCGGGGACGACCGGTGCAGGTTCTTGTTCCGGGTCCGAAGACTGAGCGACTGGGGGGCGAGCAGACGGGCGGTGGCCTCCGCTCAGCACGTCTAGTTTCCGTTCTTCAAGGTCAGAGATCAGGTCTTGAAGTATCGCGATCGTTTCAGCGATTTCGGTTTTCGTGAGCGAGCTGATGCGATGGTGCCGATGGTCTTGAAACTCCGGTGACTTCTCGCCGTAGATGTCGCGGATCGTTTCTCTGATCTGAAACTCAGCTTTCACTCTCTGCGCGTCACGGTACGGGAGTCCCTCTTTTTTTAATTCTTCAACCTGAGCGACCCGTCCTTTCAGCTTCTTGATGGCCTGCTCAATCTCCTGAGCGGAAACGAATACCTTTTCTCGGGTCGGCTGCGATTCGGATCGCTTGCTCCTTGCCATAGGTTCTCCTTGACGTACCGGACCTATTCTATCTCACAACAGCCGGCTCTGGCAAAGCGCTGGAATCAGGTGGGCGGACATAGCACAACCTTGGATAGAGTTCGCACGAAATATCTCACCGTGCTCTCCTGGGATTCAGCTCCGTGTATACTGCGGGACGCCGTATCGCGGCACCCATGGTTCATCTCATCCGGACCGTCCGACGTTCACATGAGGCCTTTTGCTACGTTGTGGGTACAGGCGGGCTGCCGGTCAGTTGTTCGAGTATCTCCGGCGGCACTGCGTAGAGATCGGCCTCTTGACCGATCCCCTTGAGCGTAATGACTTTGGCCGGAAGATTGTCCGGAAGCACTCCCTGCTTTCGAGCCAGCGCGTAGGTGCGTCGCGCCAGCAACAGGCCGCCGGGCTGAGCGGCGCTCTCCAACCGTTGCGCCTTGTTCACTTCTGGACCGATCACGGTGTAATCCCAGAGATACTCCGTTCCCAAGTTTCCCACCGTCACGACGCCGGTGTTGATGCCGATTCGGACCAGGTGCGTCTCCTGGCCTTTGCTGAGCCAGTGGAGGTTGAGCTCGGTCATCTTCTTCTGCATCTCCAGGCCCGCGCGCACCGCGTTGGCGGCATGGCCCTCCACTCGCTCCTCCTCCGCCTCTTCTCCCCCGCCCTCCGGCTCGGCGTCACCGAAGAAGGCCATGATCCCGTCTCCCATGTATTTATTCAGGGTCCCGCCGTGCTTGCGCAGGATGATCGTCATGGCGGTCAGGAAGTCGCGCAGGACACGTTGGATCAGGAGCGGGTCCGCCCGTTTGCAAAAGGCCGAAAACCCCTGGATGTCGGCGAAAAAGACAGTTAACTCTCTGGAGTGTCCCGCCAGCAGGTTGGGAATGCGTCCCGGACTCTCTTTGATCAGTTGAATCGTTTGGGGCGGGAGGCAGGCGCCCAGCGCGGTCTGGAACCGTGCCCGTTCTCGATCAATCAGAAACAGGCGCGCCGTGAGGAGAGAGACGAGCCCGACCATCAGCGCCAGGATGGGCAGCGCGGCGGGAAGCAGGATCCCCCAGCGATTGAACCCGCCCTGCAATGCGAGGAGATAGACGCCCAGCACGATGGCAAAAGTGGGGGCGATCATTGCCGGTCCGCCGGCGAGCGCTGCTGCGGTCAGAATCAGGATCGGAATTCCAAGACACAGTGAGGCTTCCCCCAGAGTCGCGTCGCGCAGAAACTGCTGGGTGAGGAGCATGTTGAGCAGGTGCAGATGGGCCTCGCTGGTGGGGAAATCGTAATCAAACGGTGTCGCCACGCGGTCGCCCGAGCCCGTGGTCAGGTTGGACAGCACAACCGACTTGTCCTTGAAACGGTTCAGCAACTTGGTTTTGCCTGCCGCCGACTGCATCTGATCCAGAATCCAACTATAGGGATAGTGCAGAAAGCGAGCCCCCCATGGGCCGGCGTAATTGATCCAGGCTCGCCCGTGCGCGTCGATGGGGATCACCACTTCACCAGCTTCACGGGACTTGAATCGGATCGAGTGACCGCGCTCGATATGCACTGAAGTGGGGTCCACGTGCAGCCCACGTAGAGCGGCGCTGAGCGCCAGCGCGGGCACAAAGCCGCCCTTCGTGGCATAGATGAGCGGAATGCGTCGCAGGACACCGCCCTGATCGGGTGTGCGAAGGATATGGCCGAGTCCTGCGGCTGCTTCGGTGAGGGGAGGGAGAGGCAGCGTCAGGTTGCCCACTCCAGGGATCTCCCCGGTGCCGTGGACCTCAGCTTGAAAGAGATGCTGGGGCGCGGCTTGGCGGAAAGCCTCCGTGCTCTCCTGCTCCCTGACAGGGATGAAAACGGCCGGGTAGATGACCATACCGGCTCGGCGGGTCGCCTCCACGAGGGCCTTGTCTTCGACTGGATTAGGAGCTGGATGATCGAAGAGCAAATCGACCATCACCGCGCGCGCGCGGGCTTGTGTCAGGAAGTCGAAGACTTGAGCATGGATGCGACGGTCCCACGGCCAGCGGCCGAATCCGTATTGGCGGGTCGCACGGTCGTCGTAGTCGATAGCCACTAGGACGTCGGATCTCTCTTGTGACGGGTCTCGTGAGACGGGAAGCGGAGGGCGAAGTCGAAAGCGCAGATCCACCGTCCAGAGTTCAAGTGGTTCAAGAGATGCGGGCCAGGCCAGGGTCAGGAGAAGCGGGAGCGCAACGGCAACGGCGCCGCAGGCTAACAGCATCGCGACATGAGCCGCCTTCCAGTCGCGATGAAGAAGCAGCATGATCCCGTTCACGAGAGTGCCGGCGGTTGGAAGAACCTTGGTTCTCGCTACCCGCCCGATCCGTCCATGTTAGGCGGTTTCAACGGCGCAGGCGGTAACGGTGATTCCCCTGAAGGAGATGGCGGCCCTTTCTGGTCTGGCTGTTTCTCGGACACCGTCCCGGACTTTTTCTCTCTGCGCGGCTGTTTCCGTTCCGCCACGGCGCTCTCTGTTGACGCCTGTTTTCCCTGCTCCACCCGAGGTGGGCGCTCTTTTCTCTCCTGGAGAGACTGAACCCGCGCTTTTGCCGCAGGCGGCTCCTCTTTTCGGGCCGCGCCATAACCTGGGCCGAGGGCGCACCCGACGAGGTGCAGCAGGATGAGACCAAGAGGAAGGAGAGCGACGGTGTGCGGAAGGGAATTCTCTTGGCGGTGCCGGCTGGTCATGTGCCACCTGGGCAATCCATTGCTCAGCCCATTCACCTAGAGAAAGCCGTCACGAGGTCAGGTTGTAATCATATTCCAAAGGTGAGGGTTACACAAGGTATTTCATGGGAGTGCGTGGCGCCAACTAACCCCCTGAACCTCCGACCGTAGCAGGCGGTTTTGACGGTTCGGGAGGTAACGTCGGGTCCCCGGAGGGCAGCGGCTTCTGGCTTGGCATGATTTTTTCTGCCGGCGTCTCTTTACCCTGCTCTGTGTGTCGCCATAACTGTTTTGGCTCCTGTACAGGCTGGCCCTGCATCACTGCCGGAGGCGGCTCCTCTTTTCGGGCTGCGCCATAACCTGGCCCGAGGGCGCACCCGACAAGCTGCAGCAGGATGAGACCAAGGAGACCGAATACGACAGCGCGCCGAGGGGAAAACTCTTTGTGATGCCAATCGGTTTCATCAAGACTTGACCGGTCCATCGCCACCTGCCTAATCCAAGATGGGCCATGATACACTTGGAGGCTCGTTTCGTCCAGCCAGGGCTAACCGAAAGGGAAGGAGGGAAATGGTTGCTTGAACTTCGCAGGGGCAAATGAAGAACGTGGGGACCGGGATTTCAGAATGTGCGCTATCCTTGCCCAGGTGCTTCCAGCACCTCGCGCACCTTGCGCGCCAACGCGTCCGGGGCGAAAGGTTTCTGGAGAAAGACCATCTCAGGTGGCATGACGCCGTAATGCTTGATGGCATCGCTCGTGTGGCCCGAGATGAAGATCACCCGTGTCTGCGGGCGCAAGGCCATCACCCGTCGAGCCAGCTCGATCCCGTTCAGTTCTGACGCCGTCACAGTACGTCCCGTCAGAACGAGCCCGCCCTTTCTGGGCAGGACCACATCGGCGACCAGCAGGTGGATGGGGCCTGCATAGTGCTGACAGATCCGAAGGGCATCCTCGCCCTGGCCAGCATCCAGCACTTGGAAACCTTCATCCCGGAGTCCTCGACTCAGGACTGCCCGGAGGATGGGATCATCGTCGACCACGAGAATGGTTTGCGATCCCGACTGCATCTCGGAAGGAGTGGGGTTTGTGCGGGTCATGGTGTTCATCCGATCTCGCTCCTGAGGCATAAGTGTATCACGTCCCAGCATTTTGAGCGCAAGGGCAGATGCATAAAGGCGTTTTCACCCATTAACGTTACGTTTGTCCGCTATCAGTTGAAATGCTATGACGCCCCCACTCCAAGCGTGTGCCCGAGGTAGTCTCCGGTAAGCCTGCCATTCAGATCCACAAACCGGAATGTTGCGCACTCGTATTTGTATTCGCCAAAGTGGGCCACCTCCTTGGTCGAGAGTAGCGCCAGCCGACCACCACGTGCCCCTCCCTTTACAGGTCCAGACGTTCTTCGGCTGCTTCGGCCATCATAACCCGATCCCGGCCCTCGAACTTTGCTTGGTGCAAGGCGGCGTCTGCGGCGCGCAGAACAGCCTCTCCGGTAGAACCATGGTCGGGGAAGAGCGATACCCCCAGCGAGAAAGTAATCGGACCAAGCGCCAGACTACGGTGCTGTACTCTCAACTGGTTGACGGTTGTCCGAAGCTGTTCCGCTTTCTGCAGGGTTGCAGCTAAGGAGGCCTCGGGCATGATGATCGTGAATTCCTCGCCTCCGTACCTGCAGACAATGTCGCTCACTCGCATCGATCGTTGCAAAACGCTGCCCGCTTCGCGTAGCAACGCATCGCCCGCGTCATGGCCGAAGGTTTCGTTGAACTGCTTAAAATGGTCGAGGTCGAGCATAATAACTCCCACTGTACGTTGGTTGCGCGCGGCTCGATGCACTTCACGTTGCAGCGATTCTTCCATGTAGCGTCTGTTAAACAGGCCAGTGAGTGGATCGCGAACGGACAAGCTATGCAGCACGGCACGCAGTTTCAAATTAGCCAAGGCCAAGGCAATGCGCTCGGCCACTGTCGTAGCAAGTTTCCGGTTAATCTGAGCGGGGAGCCTCCTCGGCGGGTGGCTCAAATGCAGCAGTCCGATCGTTTCCCCCTGAGCCATCAAGGGCGCGCAGATATACGTGGAAGGTAATGGATTCGCGAGATGGTTGCAGAGTGGACCGACCCGAGTGTCTTCAACCAGATACACCCTATCGCTGCGCAAAGCCCAGCATTCAGTCGGCACGAATGTGCGTTCGCCGGGCTTGCCCTTAGGCCACTCAACAACTGTTTCAACCAGGTTCTGTGAGTGGCGGATCGCCCAGAGCGAACCATCTTCTGCAGGGAACAATTGTGGGGCAACCCGGGCAATGACCGCATAGGCTTCTTCAGGAGTCACGCAGGCCTGGAGCAGTTCCACCAATTGGTTGAGCAACTCAACCACCTTCTCGGTCCGTCTATGCTGTAGAGCCAAGATCGTGATCGCCCATATCGCCACCACGCCAATCAGACGGTTGGAGAGTGCAACCCGCATCACGGGACCTGGAGGGGAGAAGACAAAACCAAGTGCCGTCAGGACCGTGCAGGCTATTGCGACCAAGAGAAGGTCCCCACGCTGACGCGACCACAGTGAGATCGGTACTATTGCAGCGTAGAGCATGGGAATAGCGATCCCCGCTGGAGTCATCACGTCCAGAAGGAACACTCCAGCCGCAAGCACAACGATCGCCACACGTGGCAAGACACCGGTCTTTTCTGTTAGCTCAACCATGCCCCATACTCCGAAAGCTGGCGCCTATCGGGAGAATGAAAATCGTAGGATAGCGGGAAGAAGGGACGGGATGCGGTATTTTCTCACTCAAGCCACGGATTCACAAACCTTTTCGTTATAGTACGGGCCGGGATTTCAGAACGGGTGGCGATGGAGATCTCTCGCCACAGGACCAGATCAGTTTT
>CAYJUP010000015.1:16852-20358 GCA_964373365.1 uncultured Nitrospiraceae bacterium | reverse complement strand
TTGTCACCGGTCCGTTCCACCCCGACCTTGAGCTCGCCCTGGTTGAGGAGGTCCGGCAGCTCAAATCCGCCGATCCTCTCGCTCCTCTCGCTGTTGTCGTTCCCTCCGAGCCGCTCCGTCACCGTGTGAAATGGCTCTTGTGCATCGAGCAGCAGCTCGCGTTGCTCGATGTGCACGTCCTCACGTTTCACCAGCTCGCGCTGCATCTCTATAACGAACAGCACGCGCTGCGCGGCGCGGATGAGCGGCATCTTCGCCTTGAGCTGGCGCAGGATCTGTTGTTTGAGCAGCTCCTCAGCCGCATCGCCCGCCGCGGACTGCCCGGCCTCGCCGGGCTTGAGTTGTCGAATCTTCCGCCGGGCGCGTGGCCGGCGTTATGGGCGACCGTGCGGGACCTCAAGGATGCGACCGTTGATCCGATGGTCGCGTTGCGCGGCGTCAACGAGGGCCTGTTCGAGCTTGAGGAAGTCCCCAAGCTCCAGGCCCTATTCACGATCTATGCGGCTGTGCGTGAAGCCGGCCGAGCGCTCAACATCGGGTCGGTGGACGACCTGGCGTCGGATGTGATTCCCTGGGTGTCCTCCTCCCGATTTCTGTCCCGCCTCCAACGGATCTGCTACTACGGGTTCTATGATCTGACCCAGGTGCAGCTCTCGCTGTTTGAGTCGGTCGCCGCCTGCGCGCCGGTCACCCTCTACTTCCCTCTCGCGGACGGGCCGGCATTCGAGTTCGCGCGACGGTTTTTCGAGCGCCATCTTGGTGCCCTGGCGCCGGCGTCGGAGCCGGTCGTCCACGACTCGCCTGGTGAGTCCACCTTGACGCGACGACCCGGCGAGCAGCCGCAGGTGCGGATCATGAACGCCGTCGGGCCGGACGACGAGTTGACGCTGGTGTGCAAGGAAATCCTGACGCTGGTCGAGACCAATCACTATCGCTTCGCTGAGATCGGCGTCGTCGCCCGGACCCTGGAGCCGTATCAGGCCGTGCTGCGCCGAACCTTTGACCAGCACCGGATTCCCTTTCTCTCAACGGCGGCCTCGCCCATCCTGCAGGAGCCGGCCGCCAAGGCGCTCCTGCAACTGGCCCGGCTGCCGCTCACCGGGTTCTACCGAGTGCCGGTGCTGGATGTGCTCACGTCTCCATTCTATCGCGTGGAGCGGCACGAGACGGCGGGCATCGAGCCGCGGCCAGACCTCTGGCGTCTTGCCGTGGGCTCGCTCGGCATTACCCGGGGAGAAGAGGAATGGCGGCGGCTGGCATCGGCCGGGCAGGTCGAGATCTGGGTCGGGGAGGGACAAGGCCAAGGGCAAGGGCAAGGGATTGACCCGGACGACGAGCGGATCGAAGGGGCGGGGCGGGTACAGATTGAGGTGGCGCAACTGCGCTTGCTCTGGCGCCTGGTATCGCAGTTGATCCAGGACTGCCGGGCCTTGCCGGCGCAGGGGAGTATGGCCGACCTGACCGAGGCCTTTCTGACGCTGGCCGCCAGATACCTGGCGATCCCCGGCCTCGTCTCTGATACGAGCGACGAGGAAGACAGCTCGGATCGGCTGGCTGCGCTCGGCGCGGCGATTCGCGGCGTTTTTGCGCAGCTTCACCAGCTTGAGCGTCTCGGCGAAACGGTGAGCTGGGACGAGTGGGCGCGCACCTTCGCGCAGGCGATAGAGCAGGCCCGGATGCCGATCGAGCCTTCCCCTCATCCCGGCGTGCAGGTGCTGGATGCCATGGCCGCGCGGGGCGTGCCGTTCCGCGCCCTGTTCCTGGTGGGGCTGAACGAAAAAATATTCCCTCGCTTTATCCGTGAGGACGCGTTTCTCCGCGACCGACACCGGCGGGTGCTGGACGCGACCCTGGGCTACAAGATTGATGAGAAGCTGGCCGGCTACGACGAGGAGCGCCTGTTGTTCGCGCTTCTGCAACAGGCGGCCCGGCACCGGCTGTACCTGCTCTACCAGCGGGCCGATGCGGAGGGACGGTCGCTGGCCGTGTCCGCCTATCTGGATGAATTCCAGCGGGCCGGCTCATCCCCCAGCCGGGAGCCGGAGCTCTGTCTGCCCCGTCGGCTCTCCGACCGGTTGAGCCTGCCACTGTTTGCGAGACCGCTGTTGACTCGCGAGGAGCTGGCGCTGGGACTGATTCTCCAGGACCAGGATCCGTCTGCGCTGCTGGATGCGGCCGGCCGCGAGGCCCGCCTCTTCCGCCATGGAATGGACGCGTTGCGGCTGTTGGAAGGGGAGACCCACAAACTCGGCCCCCATGACGGCCTTGTGGGTCGGGTCGACCGCCATTGGGACGCACTCACCGCGCGGGGACTGGCGCCGACTCCGCTGGAGCAGTACGCGCGCTGCCCGTTCCAGTATTTTTCCGCGCAGGTGCTCCACCTTGAACCGGTGAGACAGCCGGCCATGGGCGAGCTTCCGGCGCAGGCGCTGGGCGAGCTCTGCCATGCCGTGCTGCGGTCGTGCTACCAGCGGCTGGTCGCCGCAGGCTGGCCGCAGCGCGAGCTGCCGCCCGCGTCGGTGCAGGACCATGTGAGATCCGCCGCCGGGGAGGTCTTTGCCGCCTACGCGTCCGAGCACGGCACCGGCTACGCGCTGACCTGGCAGTTGGCGCAGAACACGGTCCTGAAGCTGGTAACGGCGGCGGTGGAAGCGGATCAGCAGGACTGCCGCGCGAGCGGCTTTCACCCGATCGGGTTTGAGGTGGAAGCAGAGGGCATGCTGAGCGCGCTGGAACGTCCGGAATGGAAGACGCTCAAAGTGCGCGGCCGGCTGGACCGGGTGGATCGGCGGGAGACGCCGCCCGCGTTCCGGGTCGTGGATTACAAGTACCGGCAGGGAAGCAAAATGAAGGATGACGACAAAAATTTAGTGCTCTCCGCCGTTCGAGGCTTTCGTTTGCAGCCACCGCTCTATGCGTTGATGACGATGACCGGGCAAGGGGGAGACTCGACCGATACCCGTTCAGACCGGGCCTTGCCAGAGCGGGTGGAGTTTCTGTTCCTGGCGCCCCACTGGGAACCGGTCGTCACCCGCTCGCACTTCGATGCGTCCTCTTGGCACGCCGAGGCCGGGCAGAAGCTCAAGCAGACTGTGCAGACGCTCCTGGAAGGAGTGGAGGCGGGACAGTATTTCATCCTGCCGGACGGCTACTGCGACCACTGCGAGTTTACCGCCGCCTGCCGCCGCTATCACGGGCCGACCTGGTGGCGGGCGCACAGTTCGGCTCCGGCCCGGCAGCTCCGGCGGCTTCGCAAGCAGAAGGTGTCCCATGAATGAGCCGATCTCCATTCCGGACGCGCAGGCCCGCCGCCTGGCTGAGACCACCTTCGACCGCAACGTCGTCGTGGTGGCCGGCGCCGGCACCGGTAAGACCACGCTGCTGGTGAATCGACTGGTCCATCTAGTGGTGCGGGAGCCCAACCCCGCCGAGATCACCCGCATCGTGGCGCTCACGTTCACGAACAAGGCGGCGACCGAGATGAAGGTCCGGCTGCGCGAGCGGCT
>CAYJUP010000015.1:12502-16752 GCA_964373365.1 uncultured Nitrospiraceae bacterium | reverse complement strand
TCACGTTCACGAACAAGGCGGCGACCGAGATGAAGGTCCGGCTGCGCGAGCGGCTGAAGGCGCTGCTCGCGCCGGAGCAGGCGCGGGCGACGACCGATCCCGGCGCCGTCCGGGTGGAGGACCTGCGGGAACGGTACGGGCTGTCCTCCGACGAGATTGACAAGAGAGCGAGGGCTGCACTGCATGATCTGGAAAAGGCCCAGATCGGCACGCTCCACAGCTTCGCCGCGCACCTGCTGCGGCTCTATCCTCTCGAAAGCGGAGTGGACCCGGCCTTTGAAACGGACGACGACGGGCTTCGGTTCGAGGAGCATTTTGCCACCCAATGGGAGCTGTGGCTGGACAGCGAGCTGGGGACGAACGGGTCCGACCATGCGCGCTGGCGTCGGCTGCTGGATGATGTGGGATTGGAACAGATCCGCGAGGTGGCCTATGCGCTGCGCAGCGAGTTGATTCCGATCGAGGAGCTGAATCGGCAAGCGGGGGCAGACGCGCTGGCTCCGGCCCTGCGCGACTGGTTCGCGACGAAGCGCGACCGCGCGGGGGCGCTCCTGGCTGCGCATGACCGCCCGAAGCGGCGCAAGATCGAGTCCATGCTGGCGGCGGCGCGGGAGCTGTTTGGCCTGTTGCTGGAGCGGGGACACGATGCCGTCGGCGCGCTGGATGGGGCGCAGCGAAACGAACTCGATCGGGACCTGGGGGACCAGCCGGCCGGCTGGAGCGACGAGGATTTTGCCGAGGCCGGCAGCCTCACCCGGGTGGCGAAGCAGGCGCTCAAAGTGGATCGAGACCTGATGCAGGATCTCCTCATGCTCCTGTCGCCATTCGCCCAGCGGGTGCGCGCCACGTTTCTGGAACAGGGATGGATTTCCTTCGACGGTTTGCTGGCGCGGGCCCGGACGCTGCTGCGCGACCATCCCGCGGTCCGGGAGCGGCTCAAGCACGAGTACCACGCCGTGCTGGTGGATGAATTCCAGGACACCGATCCGGTGCAATACGAGATCATCCTCTACCTGGCGGAGCGGGCCGGGCGCTGCGGGGCCAGCTGGCGGGAGGTGGAGCTTGACCCCGGCAAGCTCTTCATCGTGGGCGATCCCAAGCAATCCATCTATGCCTTTCGCCGGGCCGACATCGAAGCGTTCGAGCAGGTCGTGCGCAAGGTCCGGGAATCCGGCGGAGTCGTGCATGAACTGGCCACCAACTTCCGCAGCCATGGCCGGGTGCTGGAGGTCATCAATCCCATCTTCGACCGCCTGCTGCGCCAGCAGGAGAACGTGCAGCCGCCGAACGTGCCGCTCATCGTGCAGCCCAATCGTCGGGGCGGCGTCACGCGCCCGGGCGTCGAGTTGCGTCTCGTCACGGCCGACGATGACGAGGAGGAGTTCGACGCGGCGGCGGCGACCCGGATCGAAGCGGACCAGCTCGCGCGCTGGCTGAAGGAGGCCGTACTGGAACGCGAAACCCTGACCGACGCCTCAGGCCGGACGACACCGCTGATGCCGGGCCATGTGGCGCTGCTGTTCCGGAAACTCACGCAGGCGCAGGACTATTTGGAGGCGCTGCGGCGGCATGATATTCACTACGTCACCGACGGCGAGAAGCATTTTTACCGGCGGCAGGAAGTCGTGGATCTGATCAACCTGCTGCGGGTGGTGGAGAATCCGCACGACACCATTGCGCTGGTCGGCGTGCTCCGCTCGCCGCTGGGAGGATTGGCGGATCGGGAGCTGGTCGAATTACAGGAGCGAGGCGCGCTGGATTACCGGCGGGCTGATCGCCTGGCCGGATGGGGAAGCCCGCGTGCCGAGGCCGTCCGCCGGCTCTATGGGCGGCTGGCCGAAGTCGCCCGGGCAGCGCCCGGCTGTCCCTTGCCGGAGGCGGTGGACCTGCTGTTCGCGCGGCTGCCGGTGCTGGAATTGGCGGCTGCCTCCCTACACGGTGAGCAGGCGATGGCCAACCTGCTCAAGGTGCGGCAGATGGCGGCCGACCTCGCCGACCGGCCTCATCTCACGCTGACCGGATTCGTCGAGCTCATGATCGCGCGCCTCGCCGAGCAGCCGGAGGAGGCGGAGAGCGCGCTGGCCGAGGAGTCGCTGGAAGCGGTGCGGGTGTTGACCATCCATAAGGCGAAGGGCCTGGAGTTTCCGGTGGTGATCCTGCCGGGGTTCCACCACGGTACGAACAAAGGAAGCGAGGCTCCGCTGGTATCTCATGACTGGTCCACCGGCGTGCTGGGGGTGACGCTGGGCGACCGGTGCAGCCTCGGCGCCGTGCTGGTTGGCGAGAAATTCCGGGCGCGCGAGGAAGCGGAGCGCCGCCGCGTGTTCTATGTAGGCATGACGCGGGCGAAAGAACGGCTGGTTCTCTCCGGGGGGCTGCCCAGCCGTCCCTCGCGGGGCACGTTCCTGTCGTTGCTCCAGGAAGTCGCGGACGGCGCGGTGGGCGAGCCGGATCAGGAGACGATTCGCATCGGCGAGGCCTCGTTCGACCAGGCGGTAGTCACGGCGAAGGACCGAGTCCCGCGCAGGAAGAAATCCGCGCCGGCTACACTCGCTCCGGCAACAGACGAAACCGCCCTGGTGCGGCGATGGGAGCAGCGCGATCATGCGTGGGTGGCGGCGCGCGCGACTCCGCGCGAGCTGACGCCCACGGTCCTGATGAAACGGGAGCCTAAGCCCGCTCGACCATCGAAACGCAGGGCTGAGGAACCGGGTCAGGCACGCCTGATCGGCACGCTCGCCCATCGGGTGTTGGAGCATTGGGACTATGCCGATGATCCGGCCAAACTGGCGGAGCGGATTGCCGCAGTCTGCCACTCCGGCATTCCACCGGAGCTGGCAAGGGAGGCGGCGGAGGGAGAAGCCGAGCTGCGGGAGCTGTTCGCCACCTTCGTTGCCTCGGAGTCGTATCAGCAACTTCGGCGTGCGATTATTCTAGGCCGCGAAGTGCCATTTGCCATCAAATGGGGAGGCGATGGGCGATGGGCGATGGGCTATGGGCCGGAAACGACCATGCCGCGCTCAGCACCCACTATTAAATCTCTGGATCAGAACCTATCGCCTATAGCCTATTGCCCCTCGCCTGACGCTTGCGTGATGGAGGGTGTCATTGATTTGCTGTATCGTCTTGACGGGAGCCTCTGGATTGCCGACTATAAGACCGACCGTGTTGGGGACGGAGAGCTTGAACGCCGGGCTGCAGAGTATCAGGTGCAGGCGAGGGTATACCGAGACGCTATCTCTCAAGGCCTTGCGGATCAAAAGGTGAGGTTTCAGTTCATCTTTCTGCGCAACGGCGAAGCGGTGGAGGTCTAGCATGGAGAGACTATTCATGAGAGAAGGTTTGCTGGTCTTGTTTCTGGGCGTGCTGGTCGGTGGCTGTACCACGCTGTCCGAACCCTTTCGAACCACGCTCGACGCGCCGGCCGGGACGAAGCCGGCGGCGGTCGCAGCAATGGGGGAGGGCAACAAGCTGTTCGCGGCGCGCAAATGGGACGCGGCCAAGGAACAGTATGAGGCGGCCATCAAGGCGCAGCCGTCCCTGGCCGAGGCTCATTACAACCTGGCGATGGTCATCGAGATCCTGGGGGACGAAGCGACCGCGCGGAAGCATTATGTCGAGGCGGCGAACCTGGCGCCCGGCCATAAGGTCATCTGGGACGCGCCGCCGTTTCGCGTGCACGGGTTGGTGGAAGGCTCCAAGTCGACGAACTCATTTATTTCGGATGAAAAGCACAAGCACTGAACACGGCATCGTCAACTCATAACGCCGTAAAATAGCGAATAGCAAATAGCTGGTAGCTAGCGGCATGAAGCTGGAAGCCAATTCGCCTGAGTTACTCGCTGTTCGCTATTTGCTGCTAGCCTTGAGGAATTATGACGCATCGCGGACGGGCTCGCCCGCTCTCCATCGATCCGGAAGAATTCGAAGGCCTCGTGCGCAAGGCCGTGGACGGCTTGCCGGATCAGTACCGCCGCTTACTGAAAAATGTGACGGTCGTGGTGGAAGCGGAGCCGTCGCGGGAGGTACTCGAGGAGATGGAGCTCGAATCAGAGGACGATCTCCTGGGGTTGTACTCCGGCACCGCGCGTGATGCCGAATCGTTTTTTGACCCGGGTGGGCACCTGCCGGCCCGCATCTCGATCTACCGTGGTCCGATCCTTCGGCTCTGCCGTACGGCAGAAGAAGTGATCCAGGAGGTGCGGGACACCGTTGTCCATGAGATCGGGCACCATTTCGGGCTGGACGAC
>CAYJUP010000015.1:0-12402 GCA_964373365.1 uncultured Nitrospiraceae bacterium | reverse complement strand
GCGAGCATGAAGGCGCCGATCAGAATCATGGGGGCGCTCAGGAGCTGGCCCATCGAGAACGGTCCGAGAATGAAGCCCAGGTGGAAGTCCGGCTCGCGGAAGAATTCCACGACCACTCGACAGAGACCGTAGCCGGTAACGAGACTCCAGCAGGCCGTACCGGGCGGCGTCGGCTGCCGTCCGATCAGCCACAATAGGATGAACAGCAACCCGCCTTCCAGTCCCGCCTCGTAGAGTTGCGAGGGGTGTCGGCATTCCGGCCCGCCGCCCGGAAACACCATGCACCACGGCACGTCGGAGGGGCGGCCGTACAGTTCCCCATTGATAAAATTGCCGATCCGCCCCAGGCCCAGCCCGATCGGCACGGTGATCGCGGCCAGATCGCAGATGGTATAGAACGAAAAGCCACGCCGGCGGCAAAACAGCCAGATTGCCAGGATGGTCCCCAGCAGACCTCCGTGAAACGCCATGCCGCCTTCCCACACCGCGATCATCTTTGCGGGATGCTCGAGGTAGTAAGGCAGGTTATAGAACAGCACGTAGCCCAGTCGGCCTCCGACAAAGACTCCGACCGCCGCATAGACGATCAGATCGTAGAGCTGGTCCTTGGAAATCGCCACGCTGCGCGCGGCCGCTCGAAGCTTGATCACGAAATAAGCCGCCGTCAGCGCCAACAAGTACATCAGGCCGTACCATCGGAACTGCAGGGGACCGAGCCGGAGAAAGACCGGATCGATATTCGGATACGGAATCATGGGCTAGCGTTCCGTCATCATTAATAAACTTCTGCGGCGAACGCCGGCCATACTACGGAGGGCGGCTCGATTTTGCAAGCTGTAGCGCAGCCTGTGTTCGCGTTGTATCATGGGCATGTGACTGTCTCGTGGGTCATCCTGCTCATGCTGTCGGGGAACGGGGAACCGGCATGGTTGTCGGACGACCCGGTCACCATCGTGCGTCCCTTACCCGTCGTCCGCGAGCCGGAACGGTCGATTGGCCACTCTGTCATGGTCGAACGCACCTCTTCGGCGCGTACGCTTGACGGTGACGAGCTGCTCAAGATCGGCGACATTCATGAGGTGCAGAACCACCTCCAGGAAGCGCTGCCTTATTATCAACGGGCATTAACCGCCTTCCGGACGAAGAAAAATCGGCGCGGTGAGGCTGCCGCGCTCGTCCGGATCGGCAGCGTGAGCGAGCGACAGGGAAACCATGCGGAGGCGTTGACGGCGCTGAATGCGGCCGTCCCTCTCTTGGCGGCGATGGGCGAGAATGGACCGCATGCCCACGCGCTGCTGAAGCTGGGCCGCGTCTCGGAATCGCTTGGCCGCACGGCAGAGGCGCAGGATGCCTATCAACGAGCGCGTGCCCTCTTCCAGCGGACGCACGATCAACAGGGTCACACCGAGAGCCTGATCAGGCTCGGCAGTCTCTGGACATCGGAGGATCGAGTGGGAGAGGCCCTGACCAGCCTTGAGACAGCCCTGAAAGACGCGCGAGACCGGCAGGACCACGCCCAGCAGGTGGTCGCCCTGACCGTGCTCGGGGATGCGCGTGTCCGTGAAGGCAAGTCCGCAATGGCTCGCGCCATGTACGAGGAAGGACTTCGGCTTGCGGAAGCGCAACGGGAGGTACGGGCCGAGGTCGATTTGCGGATTCGTCTGGCCAGACTCTCTCTCACCGAGGGGCAGCATGCCGACGGACTGGCCATGGCCCAGCGCGCCCTTGCGTTGTACCAGTCGCTGCGCGATCGGTCTCGGGAAGCGGATACGCTGTCGCTGTTGGGGAGCTTGCATCAGGCCGAGGGCAACGCGACGCTGGCCGTCGAGCATCACGAACGGGCCTTGACGCTGTACCGTGCCCTGCGGGACCGTATGCGGGAGGCGGCCAGTCTGGCGAACCTGGCGGCTGCGTATGAGGCACAAGGTTCGCAGAAGGATGCCCAGGAGACCCAACAGAAAGTCATCTTTATTCTTCAATCTCCTTCCCAGTAGCGCCTCCCTTTCACACCGCCATGTAGAATGTCCTCTTTCTGAAACGGTTCAAGAGGGTCTGTTGGGAAAAGGGGACACCTCGTGCGTGACGGGTTCAACTGCTGAAGAGTGTCCAACTCCTTATTTTTCTTTCACATGCGCTCACCCTTTTCCGTGGCACGGATTCTGCTCATTTACTTGGTGAGCGCTCATGACGATTCGGCAAGGGAATTAACACCATGCGATGTACAAGCGAGGAGGCATGACTATGTTTGCACAAGGACAGCAGGTGGCGAAGGTTGCAGGGCTGGTGGCGGGCGGGGCTATCATCGGAGCGGGACTGGGACTTCTGTACGCGCCGAAGTCGGGCGCCGAAACGCGACGCATGATCCGGCATTCCGCGAAGCGGGCACAGGTTCAAGCGGTCAGATTCGGCCGCAGCGTGAAAGCTGGAGTGGAACGGGCGGTGGAATCCGGCAAGTCGCTCATGGCGAAACGGGAGGGAAAGCGGGTCATCCAAGCAGCCTGACCAGCATTCCGAGTAGACCGCTCCCACCTACAGTACTGTCCTGTCCAACGGCCTGCAGCCACTCCCGGCTCAGGCCGTTCCTTCTTCCAGAGATCACGCAACCTTGACCGCTCAGGGGACGGGTGCTAGAGTCACGCGACCTGTGCCGGAGTGGCGGAACAGGCAGACGCCAGGGACTTAAAATCCCTTCCCCCGAAAGGGGGGTCCCGGTTCGAGCCCGGGCTCCGGCACCAACGTTTCGCGAGGCTGGAGGATCTGACGTTCCGAGCAACTTCACGATACCTGCTCCCGCTTTGCCCGTGCTTTGCCTCTCCACTGTCTGAACAGCCCTTTTGGGGCTGTCACTCTTTTTCCCCAAGCAAGTCTGTCTCACGAATCGCCTTCACGTCACAATTGATGAGGCGGGCAATGCTTAGCCCAGCACGATGCGGATCTGATGCACGGCACCGTCGTCTGCGAGTGGAATAGATGCACTGCCGTCCAGCGGCTTGCCATCCAGTTCAGTCAGAGCCACGCCGCGGGTGACGCCGCGCGGATTATCCACCGAGATGTCATAGATAGCGGAGTGATACCGAAAGCGGAGGGAGTAGCTGGACCAGTGGCGCGGAATGCAGGGATCGATGCAGAGCGCCGCGCCGCGCACGCGGAATCCGAGCATCCATTCCATGCCGGCGCGATAGAGCCAACCCGCCGCACCTGTGTGCCAGGTCCATCCACCGCGTCCAACGTGTGGAGGCTCGGCATACACGTCACCTGCAAGCACGTACGGCTCGACTTTGTAACGCTGCACGTTCGCTCGAGAGGTGGTCCGGTTGATTGGATTCAGCATCCGGAACAGCTCGCCGGCCTTGTCACCGTCGCCGAGCCCCACGAAGGCCAGAACCGTCCACACGGAAGCATGCGTGTATTGGCCGCCGTTTTCACGGATGCCGGGCACGTACCCTTTGATATAGCCGGGGTCAAGCGGCGTGTGGTCAAAGGGCGGGGTAAGGAGCACAATCAGCCCCTCCGGCCGACGCACCAGGTGCTGCTCGACGGCGGCCATGGCGCGCGCGCCGCGGCCTGGATCTGCAGCGCCGCTGATGACTCCCCAGGACTGAGCGATGGAGTCGATGCGGCATTCCAGGTTGATGGCGGAACCGAGCGGTGTACCATTATCATAGTAGGCGCGCCGGTACCATTCGCCGTCCCACGCTTCCCGCTCGAGCGCCGCTTTGAGCGCACTGACGTGGAGCCGCCACGTCTCCGCGCGCTTGTGCTCGCCGCGCGCATCTGCAACTTTGGCAAACTCCCAGAGAATCGTGTGCAGGAACCAGCCTAGCCAGACGCTTTCTCCCTTGCCCTGCTGGCCGACGCGGTTCATGCCGTCATTCCAGTCGCCCGTGCCCATCAGCGGGAGGCCGTGGTTGCCGACGGCGAGGCTGCGGTCCAGCGCTCGCGCGCAGTGTTCAAAGAGTGTTGCGCGAGTCTCTGACACACGCGGCTGGAAGTACGATTCGTGTTGTCCCTCGGCCAGCGCAACGCCTTCCAAAAAGGGGACGACTTCGTCCAGCACGGTCATGTCGCCGGTGGCTTCGATGAAGTGGATGACGGCGTACGGCAGCCAGAGCAGGTCGTCGGAGATGCGCGTGCGCACGCCGCGTCCCGAGGGCGGATGCCACCAGTGCTGGACGTCACCCTCGGTGAACTGGCGCGCGGCCGCGCGCAGCAGATGCTCGCGCGTGACGTCGCGTGTAGCGACGCTGAGGGCCATTACATCCTGGAGCTGGTCGCGGAAACCATACGCGCCACTCACCTGATAGAACGCCGCGCGCGCCCAGACCCGGCAGGCCAGCGTCTGGTAGAGCAGCCAGCGATTCAGCAACACATCCATGGCCCGCTCGGGTGTGGTGACCTGTACGGCGCCGAGCACGTCGTCCCACCGGCCGGTGACGTCACGCAAGAGTCCGTTCAGATCTGCGGCGCGATAGCGGCCGAGCAACTCGCGCACGTGTTCCCTGCTGTCCGTCTGACCCAGGAACCACACAATTTCCGCACGCGCACCGGGAGCCAACTCAAGCGAGGTTTGCAGCGCGGCACATGGATCGAGACCCGCGCCCACCTTTCCAGAAAGGTCACCGCCTCGCTCAAACGCCGCGGGACGTTCGGGCGTGCCGTTGCGACCCAAAAACTCTGTGCGGTCGCCCGTCCAGGAAGTCTGCCGCCCGGCCAGATCCGCAAAGGCGATGCGCCCGCCAAACTCGCCGCCCCACGCGCTCCGCGCGAGGAGCGCGCCCGTCTGCACATCGACCTCCGTGATGATGTATGGCGCCGAGGCGCTGCGCGAGCTGCCCAGCACCCACTCGGCATATGCGGTCACCGAGAGGCGACGGGAGCGGCCGGAAGCATTCTGCAGGATGAGCTGCGAAATCTTTATCGGATCTTCAGACGGCACGAATTGCAGCAGCTCAATCAGGATGCCGTGCGAGCCATGCTGGAAGAGGCTGTAGCCCTGGCCGTGGCACGCCACATACGGAGCCGTCTCGTCGCGAATCGGCAGCGCCGTGGGACTCCACACCTCATCCGTGTTGTCATCGCGGATGTAGATGGCCTCTCCAGACGGGTCGGTCACGGGATCGTTTGACCACGGCGTAAGCTGGTTTTCGTGGCTGTTGAGCGACCAGGTGTACCCGGAGCCCGATTCCGAAACGAGGAAGCCAAACGATGGATTCGCGATGACGTTGATCCACGGCGCGGGCGTGCGCAGACCTTCCCCAAGGACGGTCACATATTCGCGACCATTTTCGGCGAAGCCACCAAGGCCGTTAAAAAATTCGAGGTCCAGCTGAGGCAGCGGCACGTCCAGACGTTTGCCCAGGCGTAGCGGTCGCGAGACAGGAGGTACCACAGCTTCCGTGCGCTGCGACCGAGTGACCTGCTCGGACAATGTGCCGCGCCGGCTGAGCAGTACTGCCCGCGCGACGGTTTGCAGCAGCGTACGCGCCTGCGCAGAGACCAGGTCGGCCCGCAGGAGGAAAATGTTGCCGCGCGCGCCGCTGGTGTCCGGGGAAAGCCGCAACTGGCTGCCGCGCACGAGCGCGACCAGGGAGCCCTGCAGCTCCTGCGCATACGACGGTGGAGTCTCATTAATAATGACCATGTCGGCGGATAACTGCTTCATACGCCAGTATTCATGCGCGCGCAGCAATTGCCGGATGATCTCGACATCCTCCGCTGCGTCAATGCGCGCCAGCACGATGGGCAGATCCCCGGAGATGCCGTGGGCCCACAGCGCGGAACGCTCCATCGTGCTCCGGCTGAGCACATCGGAAGACGGCCGCAGCGAAGCGTCGGAGTACAGCACGGCATTGGCCAGCCTCTGGAACAAGTGCGCTTCGTCATGACCGACACCCAGGTGGTGCAGTTGGACTTGCGCCTGCGTCCAGGCCCGCGCCAGGGTGCGCTCAAACGTTCTCGCGTCGCGGTACTTGTCTGCCAGATCCAGAACCTGTTCGCGGGCCGGAGCGACCATGGTTGAAAACACAATGCGCGCTGTGGTGCCTGGCGGGATGCGCACTGTGCGCCGCAGGCTCATCACCGGGTCGAGCACGGGGCCGACGGTATTCGAGAGTGGCGGGCCGTCGATAATCGAGACGGGAGTGCGGATGTGGTGTCCACGTCCGAGAAACCGCATGCGGTCTGTCTCGAATTGCACGTCGCCAACGGTTTCGCCTTCCACAACGACCACGTGCGCGGCCCAAACGGCCGTGTCCTTATCGGATTGCCTGCGGCGCGTCGCGAGCAGCGCGCCGACATCGGGCACGAATTCCGTCTGCACAAACAGGTTGGAAAACGCAGGGTGTGCCACATCGGCGGCCTGCGAAGCCAGGGAAAGCTCGGCATAGGAGGTGACCTGAATGTCGCGCGGGCGTGCCCCCAGATTGGTGATGGAGACGCGCCGCACTTCAGCATCGTCCTCGGATGACACGACGACTTCGAGCGTGGTGGTCAGGGCGCGATCGCGCCGGATAATCTCGGCATGGTCTTCGAAGAAGGAGGCCTCGTACGCGTCGGGTTCGACGCCGCTGGGCTGATAGCCCGCCGACCAGACTTGGCCGGTCTCCGCATCGCGAAGAAAGATGTACGTGCCCCAGCAGTCCCGTGTGACATCCTCGCGCCAGCGCGTGACGGCAATATCCCGCCAACGGCTGTACCCTGAGCCCGCCACAGTCAGCATCACCGTGTACCGTCCGTTGGACAGGAGATGCGTCCGCGGGGTCACATCGTGCGGCGTGGTAAACCGACGCAGCACCGGCGGAATGAGGTCGCGGACCTGTGCCGCCGCAGAGACTTCTTCTGCGCGAGGCCGTGCGACCAGCACGTCGCGCGGCGTGCGCTCCTGCAGCAGCAGCTCGGTGGCCTGCACGATGGGCTCGGCGTGAAAGCGGATCTGCATCACGCCATCGTTCAGCACATTGTCGAGCGCCACCAATGACATGCCCTGATGGTGCGCCATGTAGGCGCGCACGACGGCGACGTCTTTGCCTTCGGGCAACCGCGCGCTGGTGTAATCCAGCGCTTCGTAGAAACCGTACGTTCCCCTGCCGCCGGCTTCGGCGAGTCGCGTAAAGTTTTGCGTGGCTGCGGTAGGATCGATCATGGCTGCGAGCGCAGTGGCATGGGGCGCGACGACGACATCTTCACTGAGGCCGCGCTTGAGCCCCAGCCCGGGCACACCAAAGCTGGAGTATTGGTACGTGAGGTCGAGGTCGCGCGCATTGTATGCTGACTCCGAGACTCCCCAGGGCACGCCGCGCTCCGCTCCGTAGGCAATGTGCCGGCGCGCGACCAATTCGCACGTCTGGTTCAGCAGGCTGCCCGCCGGGGAACGCATCACCAGCGCCGGCATGAGATATTCAAACATCGAGCCCGACCAAGAGATGAGCGCGGAGCCGTGGCCCACTGGTGTGAGCGCGCGGCTCAGGCGAAACCAGTGCGACGACGGAACGTCGCCCTTGGCGATGGCGAGAAAGCTCGCGAGGCGTGCCTCCGACGCAAGCAGGTCGTAACAGTTGGGATCCAGACTGCCATCCGTGACGCGGTAGCCGATGGAAAAGAGCTTGCGTGTATTGTCAAACAGAAAGTTGAAATCCATCGCATGAAACATCTGCTCCGCCGTCTGTGTGACCGCCGAAAGGCGGCGAATGAGCGCTGCGGCATCCGCGGCTGACTGCTTCATGGCTTGGGCCAGCGCATCAATCCGCGCCAGCGTGTCCCTGTTTCCCTGAGCATTGGTGAGCAGGCGTGCGCGCAGCGCGGCCAGTTCACGGAGAGCGGCCTCGAAACGTTCCGGAGCGTCCGCCAGCGTAGGAACAGAATGAAAGAACGGCTCAATCGCCACCCACTCAGGCGCTTGCTCTGGAGGACGTTCGGCCATGGTAGCCATCTCTTTCGAGTCCAGGCGTGCCCACGGAATCAAGATCTCCGCGTCTCGGACGTGGCTTTCGACACAAGCTCTGGCGACATCGGCCCAGGTACGCAACTCGGAATCGGGAGCGTCCCCGCGTTCCTGCGCCAAGGTTTGCGCAATGTCTGCCACAGTGTGGGCGCGCGCCCTCAGCTCGACGAAACGCGCTGCCCAGTCCGCGGCATCGACGGGCAGCGAGTCAAGCGAGGCGGCCAGCGCGTCGACGGCATTGCTGAGCTGCTTCCGTGTGACGGTGTGTGTGCGCCGCGTGTCCGCGATGTCGGCGAGCGCGTCGCGCAACAGCCGGATGGCATCGTCCACTCCGGCGAGCAGATTCGGTCCGACGGACGACTTCTGCATTAACTCGCGGCAACCGTTGCCCAGGGCCAGCAGATGCCCGGCGAGATTGCCGCTGTCCACAGAGGACACATACTTGGGCTCGAGCGGATGAAGTTCGCGCGTGTCGTACCAGTTGTAGAAGTGGCCGTGAAACAGTTCCATGCGGCTCATCTCCGTCAGCGTAGCTTCCAGCCGCGCGACTGCCTCCAGGGTGCCCAGCCACCCAAAGTCACACGCGGCAACCGTGGAGAGAAGATAAAGCCCCATATTGGTCGGCGACGTGCGGTGGGCCACGATGGGTGTGGGCTCTTCCTGAAAATTATCGGGAGGGAGCATGTGGTCTGCGGGAGAAACAAACACCTCGAAGAAGCGCCACGTCCGGCGTGCAATCACACGAAGAGCTCGCGCATCGGCCGACGAGACCGGCTTTGCCACTGGACGCCGTGGAGGCAGGCTGACCCAGCGCGCGACGGCAGGAGCGGCAGCCCAGAGAAGGAGAAACGGAGCCGCAGCGGCCCACGACTGGTCCCGTCCATAAGCCAGCACCACACACGCCGCTGCGGCGAGGCCAATGCCGCCTCCCATGCGTCTATACATACCGAACAGTTTGAATGCGCACGCATCCTTGGCCTGTGCTGCAGTCACCCACTCCAGCAAATACTTCCGTGTGATCAAGAGGCGGCCGAGGGTACGCAGAATTGCGTCCGACATCAGCCATGTCTGGTAAGCCAGAAACGTCACCGTCAAGGCGATCTGGGAGGTGCCAAGTGCAAGGTCGGTAAGTACACCGCGAAAATGGCTGCGCTTGGAAATGCCCGGCCGGTGCGGGTGCAGTGCAATCATGAAGGAGAGCAGTGCCGGAATCGCAATCGTGGCCAGGATAAAGCTCGTCCACACCCAGGGAGATGTTCCTGGCAACAGCCATCCAACAATCAATGTAAGAAACGCGGCGGGCGCCGACAGAGTGCGGCGCAGATTGTCGAGCATCTTCCAGCGGCCGATCGCGGGAATGACGACAGGACGGTGTTCCTCTGGCGCTGCCGTGCTGCGTCCTAAAATCCAGGGCAGAAGTTGCCAGTCTCCGCGCGCCCAGCGGTGCTGCCGGGCTGTCGCGGCCTCATAGTGCGAGGGAAATGCTTCAAACAGCTCAATGTCTGTGGCCAGCGCGGCGCGGGCGAAGATGCCTTCAAAGAGATCGTGGCTCAGCATCGTGTTGTCCGGCACCTTGCCCGCTAAGGCCGCCTCAAACGCATCGATATCGTAAATGCCCTTGCCGGTGTAGGAACCTTCTCGGAACAAATCCTGGTAGACATCCGAAACCGCCGACGCATAAGGATCAATACCGCTCGGGCCGGAAAATGTTCTTTGGAAGAGCGAGCCCTCACGATCGCTGGGGAGCGAAGGCGTGATGCGGGGTTGCACCACCGCGTAGCCTTCTACGACGCGCCCGGCGCGAGCGTCGAACTTCGGCCTGTTGAGAGGATGCGCCATGGTGCCAACCAAACGGTAAGCAGCGCCCCGCGGCAGGCGCGTGTCGGCATCGAGCGTGATGACGTAGCGAACACCCGGAAGGGCCTCCGGGGGACGACCGCCGACGGGTAGAAACGTGGTGCTCGTCGAGCCGCGCAGAAGCTGGTTCAGCTCATGCAGCTTCCCTCGCTTGCGCTCCCATCCCATCCATGTACGCTCGCGCTCGTTCCAGACACGCCTGCGATGGAAGAGGAAGAACCGTTCGCCACCGCCGGGCGCGGGGCCATAGCGCGTGTTCAGACGCCCAACGCCATCCACCGCGGCGGCCACCAGTTCGTCATCGCCTGCGAGACGTTCACTCGGTGCGTCCACCCAGTCGGAGAGCAGCGCGAAACGCAGGTCCCCATCAGGATTCGCCAGATAGTGGATCTCCAGCCGCTCCACCTGCTCTTCGATTTCATGCTGCGTGGTGAGCAGCGTCGGTACGACGACGATTGTTCGCAAGGATTCCGGCACGCCATTGACCAGCTCCAGCCGCGGCAGCGTGCGCGGTCCGAGCAGGGCCATCACCGTACGATTGACGAGTGCAATGGCCAGGTCCGACGCCGACACAACGGCGAGAAGCCCGAGCAGCGCTAGCCCCTTCGCGGCGACGCCCGCTTCGCCGGCATACAGCAGGGGCAGTGCCAGAATCACAGCGGTCACGACACCAATTGTGCCCAGGTAGCCGGGCACCGCGCCTCGGACATAGACACGCAACAGCCAGCGCTTCCACGAGACACGACACCCGAGTTCGCGCTCAAAGGCCGGACGTCCTTCCGCGATGAGGTAATAGCCCGGCTCCGTGTGCCGGTCCTGGTCTGGCTGTCCGCAGTCCCGGGGCCTCACGCGCGTCAGCTGGGCGCGCTGCACAACACGGTTCGCCACGTCAAGTTCCGAGTAGCCCGAGCTCCGCGAGAGATCCTCGATCGCATGGCGGTAGCGGTCTCGGGTGGCAAAATCCATCTCGGCGAAGTGGGTGCCGTTGCGGAGAACCTCGTCCACCAGGCTGACGCTCTCAAAGAAGTCCTGCCAGTCGAATGCGGACGTCAAGCGCATGCTGGTGATGATGTTTCGCACGGTGACGGTCATGGCCGCGTGCCGCTGGTGCTCGGCGCGGACCATTTCGTCTGCGGTGGTTCCCTGCGCGGCCAGGCGCTGGTCGAGCCACAGCAGGACGGGGCGCACCTTGGGATCCAGGTCACGCAAGCGCTGGACGAGCTGCACGGCAAACGCCGTCGCCAGAGGGGTGTTCTCAAAGCGACGGAGGGCTGCCGCTGGGGGCACCGGAGACTGGCCGTCTGCACCGAGCAGGCTGTCGGCCAGCATGTCGGCTTCCTGGCGCGCGGCGCGGCTGTGAACGATTCGCTCCGTCAGTCTGCGCAGGTTTTCCACCAGCACCACGCGCAACGTGATGGCCACGGCCCACAGCTCACCGATGGTGAGCGGTTGCACGCGCTGGTAGGCGGTCACAAAGCGGCGTAGCAACTCCGGGTCGAAGCGGCTGTCCGTGTGCGCCACGAATGCCCACGCCACGCCGAACACACGCGGATAGCCTTGCAAGTGACCGGAGGCCAGTTTGGGTAATTGGCGATAAAAGCCGGGGGGCAGGTCGTCGCGGATCTCGCGAAGCTGTTCATCGACGATATGAAAGTTATCGACCAGCCACTCCGCTGCGGGGATAATCGCATGCTCCTGCTGAATCGCCCGGGCAATGAGCCGGTAGGACTCCAGCAGCACGCGGCCGTTCTCCAGGACGCGCGGAGTGAGCAGCCGACCCTGCCTCGAATCGGCGAAGACGGTCTGCGCAGCCGCAAGACTTTCAGCGTGCTGCTCGAGGCGCTCGACGCCGAACAGCTCGGCGCGGATGGGCTCTTCCAGGTCAGGCCAGGTGCTAGTGGGTGGTCGGACCGTATGCATCGTGTCTTCAGAACGGCTGGCGATCTCAATCCAGAAGTGATGGCTGATGCATGAGCGCTCCTACTGGCACGCTCACGCCGATCGGGATAACCCGAGCACGGAAATTTCCCACGGGCATTGCTTTTACGAAAGGAACGAACCCGATAAACATGCTCCAACATCTGCGGTAACCGCGAACCAGGAGGTCCCATTCAAGAGTGTGGGTGTGTTCACCATCGACGGATTGACCGGAGCCTTAACACAGGTAGGTGGCTCGCCCTTTCCTGTCACTGGTATGCCGAGTGCCGTTGCCGTCGACCCCTCAGGAAAATTCGTGCACGTCGCCAGTCAAATTTCTAACACCCTTTCAGTCTACTCTATGAATAGCGCCTCAGGAGCCTTATCCCCTCTCCAGACGTCTCCTTACGGGACAAGCAGTTTTCCCTCTTCAGTAGCTATCGACCCATCCGGGAGGTTTGTTTATGTGGCCAATTCTAGCGCGTCTACTATTACGGCGTTTACGCGCAACGAGGATTCGGGAATATTAGCACAGATTGCTGGCTCCCCATATGCCACAGGGGGGGGCAGCTCAGCGACCGTCGACCCTGCCGGCCAGTTCGCCCTCGTAACCAACGCCAGTTCCAACAGTGTGACAGCGTTTGCTATTGACCCAGTCACTGGAGCACTGACCAAGATCTTGCCCACAC
>CAYJUP010000014.1:3846-21658 GCA_964373365.1 uncultured Nitrospiraceae bacterium | reverse complement strand
CGAACTCCCGTCAAAGAGCCCCATCATCCCTTCGATAATCGAAACATCTGCCTCGGCAGCGGCGCGAAGAAAAATCTCTCGGTTCGCGGCTGTCCCCAGCATCCAACCATCCAGGTTGCGGGATGGTCGGCCGGTGACCGCGCTGTGATGGCCAGGGTCAATAAAGTCCGGCCCCACCTTGAACGCCTGCACCCGACGGCCACGTGCCTTCAGAGCCGCCAGGAGCGCCAACGTCACCGTGGTCTTCCCCACCCCACTGTGCGTACCGGCAATGACAAGTCGAGGAAACTTCATGCTTGATTGGAAGTGGCTTCGAAAAACTCTCAAAGCAATAACTGAACTCTCAACCCGGGGGTAGAAACGACGAATCGTTCGGACAACCCATCATTCCAGCCCTATAGCCGCAAAGACCCTGGATAGATTTACATGTTTCTGCAAGTGGTCAGCCCAACGATCGAGTGCAGAGAGAAGCCGTGTCGTGACTGCTTCGGAAACCGCGGTGTCCAACAGCGGCAGGCTCTTCCGCTGGCGTAGCCGGTTCAGCCACAGACGTCGGAAGCCCGGCTGGTCAAAGACACCATGGATGTAAGTTCCCCAAACAAGCTTGTCTTCGCGGATCGCTCCGTCTTCGGGCTCTTGCCCTAGCCACGAAGAGTCTCCCCCAGTCCCCTCTTTCCCGACGCGGCGCAGAATCCGGAAGCAGGGCAAGGCGGCACCGCGGCGGGTGAGCCCCATGTGGATCTCGTACCCGCACACCGTACTGCCTGATGCAGCTTCCCAGTGAAGGGGAATCGCCTCAACCTGAACCGTAGTCTTTTGGGACAGCAGTTCGGTAACCACATCTAAAAACCCCAGACCCTGCGTTTGCCCACCCCCCTCCACCTCGCTCAGATCTGAGACCTCCCGGCCTAGCATCTGGTACCCGCCGCAGATCCCGACCAACTCCCCTCCATGGCCCACATGCTCCTCCAAGGCCTCAAAAAAACCGATCCGACGAAGGTACTCCAGGTCGGCGATCGTGTTCTTGCTACCCGGGAGGATCACGACGTCCGCCCCTGCAATATCGCGGGGCGAGGCCACATAACGCAGGGCCACATCGAACTCGGCGGCGAGGGGGTTAAAGTCGGTGAAGTTGCTCATCCGCGGCAGCAGTGTCACTGCCACATTTACCGTCTGAGAGGTAAAGGGAGTGTGACGGTACCGTTCCACTTCGAGGCTGTCCTCCTGGTCCAACTCCAGATCACGCAGGAACGGGAGAACCCCTAGCACGGGCACGCGTGTGCGCGATTCGAGAAAGGCGACCCCGTCGGCAAACAAACCGGCGTCGCCGCGGAACTTGTTCACCACTATTCCCAGCAGCCGATTCCGTTCCTCAGAGGAAAGCAGATCGACGGTGCCAATCACCTGTGCGAACACTCCTCCCCGATCGATATCCGCTACCAGCACCACCGGAGCGTCGGCTAGCTCAACCACCCGCCAGTTGACCAAATCTCTGTCACGCAGGTTCATTTCGGCGGCACTGCCCGCTCCCTCGATCACGATGACCTGAAAGCCATCGGCCAGCCGCTCATAGCTCTCGCGGACAAAGCGGAACAACTCTCTGGTGTGCTCGAAGCGGCCACGTGCGTCAAACTTACCCCAGATCTTTCCCTGCACGATGACTTGGGAGCACAGATCAGACTCGGGCTTGAGCAAGATGGGGTTCATATCCACGTGCGGCGGCAAACCGCAAGCATGAGCCTGCAAAGCCTGTGCCCGTCCCATCTCCCCGCCCTCAGCAGTGACAAAGGAATTCAGGGACATGTTCTGGGCCTTGAAGGGTGCGACCCGCACGCCCGCCCGGTGCAGCAACCTGCAAAGGCCGGCGACAAAGACGCTCTTGCCCACGTCAGACCCGGTCCCTAGCACCGCGATTGCCCGAGCTTGCCTGTGTCTTGTTCCTGAGATCATTTCGGTACAGTGATCGGTTTTGTAGCCACTCCGTTGAACGTGATTCGTTTTGGTTCAGACATCCTGCGATATGAATGCCTGTTTGACCGTGAACGGCTGCGCCCGGCGGCCCCGAGCGTTCGAGGTCGCCAGGAGAGCCGGCGTGACGGCGCGGGAACTTTGTGCCCGCGCTCTTCTTTCAATAGGTTAATTTGACGCCGCCGAACACAGACCGGATCGGTGTGCCGAAGAACAGGATCTCCTCGTACTGTTGATTGAACACGTTATCAATCCGGCCAAAGAGCTGCCACTGTTTTGTCACGTCATAGGAGGCCGAGACATTGACCACTCCGAAGGAGCCCTGGCGCTGAGCCGGGGAGTTCACCACATCATTGTTTCTCGCCCCCACGAACCGATAGTCCAGGTTGACGCGGACTGGCTCGATCGGTTGATACGTGAATCCCATCGTAGCCTGGTCTACCGGCCGGCGCGGCAGGCGGCGGACTATGACAAGGTCGCGGGTCAGAGTCATGGAGTACTGGCCGCGCAGCTCCAGTCCCTTCAGCACCTGGGCCTTGAATCCGAATTCCCAGCCTTGGGTCTTGGCCAGTGCGACGTTCAATGGACAGAATCCAAATGTGCTCGGAGGACAGACAAGAGATGGAACAGTCTGGAACTGAATGAGGTCACGAAACCGATTCCAGAAATAGCCGGCGGTCAACTGGACCTTGCCATCCAGGAGCGACTGGTCGATGCCCACATCGAAGCTCTGGCTCTTTTCCGGCTTGAGGTTCGGATTGTCCGACCCCTGGAAAAACAGGTCGTTCAACGTGGGAGTCCGGAATCCGGTTCCATAGCTCGCCCGCACCTTGGTACCGATCTCAGGAAACAAATAGCCACCCGTCGCCCGGTAGGTGGTCGCACTCTTGAAGACGTTATACTCATCTTGACGAACCCCTGCAGTCAGTAACAACCGGTCCTGCCAGGAAAATTGCGCCTGCGCAAATCCCGCGTTGGAGGTAATCAATCGGTTCGGCTGAGCTGCCCCGAAGAATCCGACTGCGTCTCCCTGTTCCTGCCGGAATTGGTACCCGACGGTCACCAGCAGAGGTTTCAGAACCTGCAAGTTATGCTGCCATTCAAACCGTTGGTTTACGATGTTGAGGTCAGAGTCGAACGGGAATGGGACACTTATGCCCCCGGTGACCAGATCGCGTTGCAAGGTCCCACTCAGAAAGATTTGCCGTTCATTATTGCGGGCAAACGTCAGCTTTTGACTCCACCAGGGAGTGATCGGCTGGTAGTAGGTACCGCTCAGAATCAGGGTCCTGGTCGTGGTTTTCGAGCCGAACACGTCCAGGCGGGTGTTGCTGAACGCGCTGTCGCCCCCCACATCGGAATTCCACCAGCGAAGGGCCAGCTCAAGCCGGCCATCCTTGGGCAACGTGAAGCCTAGTTTTCCCGAAGCCTGCCAGTTATGAAACCCGTCACGTTCCGCCGCCCCCCGCCGATAGTCGACTGCCGAAAACGAACTGGTGTCCCAGCGGGACAGGGTGAGCGCCACATCTACCGGACCTTTCGCCCCCGTGGCCGAAAGCCCCTCGCGGACGGTCGCAAACGACCCGTACTCTACGAAAGCGCTGGCGGTCGGCTTGCCGGTTCCCTTTTTGGTAATGATATTGATCACCCCACCGATCGCGTCCGAGCCCCAGAGCATGCTCTGGGCCCCGCGGAGGATTTCAATTCGGTCGATGTTCTCAGCAGTCAGGTTGGCGAAGTTGAACGCCCCGTCGGTCGGGCTGTTGACGATCGTGCCGTCGACGACGACGAGGGTATGCTTGGTCTCGGCCCCGCGAATACGGACATTGGCGAGGGTGCCGGGCCCACCTGAAGAAAAGGCAAAGATGCTTTGCCCGAGCCGCAATGCATCGATGACGGTCTTGGTCTTGTTCCGTTCCAGCTCATCCCCTGAGATCACCTCGACGGCGCTCGTGACGTGGCTCACCGGCACAGGCGTTTTGGTGGCGCTGATGACTACATCCTGTGTCTTGAGTTCCTCCTCTGCACGCCCCGGTTCATGCCCAACCACTAAAGCAAGGAACATTCCCATTCCTGCAATAAACGCATAACGATGAACGTTGCACGTCTTCACGACCCACCTCCCTTGTGCTCGAAGGGTTGAGTGGAATGGTCCGACAGCCGGATCTCCTGACTCGCGGATCCTCGCTTGCCCGCGCCTTCCCATCTTCATTCGTTAACCGTTAATCGTTATTCGTTAACCGCGAGAACCGGGGTCCCGCGTTTCACGTTTAACGTTTCACGTTTAACGTCTGCAAAGACAGTGGCACACCTGCAGGCTCACTCCCCGCTTACAGTGGCGGCACCGTGATGGCTTTGCACCATCTTCCCCTTGCTGACGTCCTATCCTCTAATCTTTCCCCCTACTTTGTTAAACTCCGTACCCTGTCATACCATCTGAGGAGTGGGTACATCCCCCTCACCATCCCATGTCTCGTTAGGCGTTAGGCGTGAGGTGGGGCTTGCCCTGACGCTTCTCGCTTCACGCCTCACGGCCGTCCGGCCCGGCAGCGTCACCCGTGGCGTACCCGTGGTCGGATGCAGGTCCACGAGAACCTCGCAGCCGTACACCGACTTCAGGACATCGAGACGAATCACGTCTTCGGGCGGACCGATACAAAACACCGTGCCTTCGTTCAGTAACAGAAGGCGATCGCAATACTGGCTGGCCAGGTTCAGGTCATGCGAGACCAGCACGACGGTCAATCCCCGCTCGTCGTTGAGACGCTGCAACAGGCTGCAGATATCGACCTGATGGTTGAGATCCAGGAAGGCGGTGGGCTCATCCAGCAGCAGGACTTGTGGCTGTTGGGTGAGCGCCCTTGCGATGATGGCGCGTTGGCGTTCGCCGCCTGACACATCGCGGATCAACCGGCTCGCCAGATGGGCAACATCTGTTTCCCGCATCGCTTTCTCGGCTAATTGGATGTCCTCCGTACTCTCCCATCCGAACCCGCCCAAGTTCCAGCCGCGTGCTCGATGAGGAAATCGCCCCATGAGCACCATCTCGCCGATCGTGAAGGGGAAGACCTCGGGACTGTCCTGAGGCACCAAGGCCACCGCGCGGGCCACGGCGTCCTGCCGCATGTGAGCAAGATCACGTCCGAACAGGCGCACCACCCCTTCTTGAGATGTCAGCACGTGGGCCAGCAGTTTCAGCAAGGATGTCTTGCCGGAGCCATTGGGCCCGATCACGCCCAGAATCTCGCCGGCGCGAACGTCGAAGGTCAGCCCGTCCAGAACCCACTCTCGAGCAGGCCGATGGGGGTATGTGAACTTGACCCGCTCCACCTGATAGGCAGGCGTGCTGGCCGTGAGGGGTGAGGCGTCAGGGGTCAGGCGAGTCCTTTCACGATTCATGTCTGCTGTTTCAGATGCCATTTCTTACGACGCCTCACGCCTAACGCTTCACGTCTTAGAGAGCCAGCCCGCCTTTCCGGGACATCAAGAGATAGATGAAGAAGGGGCCACCGGCCAGCGCCGTCACGATCCCCACCGGGATTTCGGAGGGTGCCAGAAGGGTTCGCGCCAGAGTATCGGCGATCATCAGAAACATGCCGCCGACCAGCGCGGACGCCGGAAGCAGCAGACGGTGATCGGCTCCCAGCAGCATCCGGATGGCATGGGGAATCACCATACCCACAAATCCGATCAAGCCGCTCACCGAGACCACCGCTCCGGTCAGCAAGGCCGACGTAAAGAACACCACTTTCTTGATGCCCTCCACTTCGACGCCGAGCGATCGCGCAGTCTCTTCGCCCAGGGTCAGGAGATTGAGAGGCCGAGCCTGGAGAAACAGGATCAGGGTCCCCACGAACAAGTATCCAGCCAGTACCAGCAGAGCCGGATAGTCCGGCGCGCTGAGCGTTCCCATAAGCCAGGACATCATCCCGAAGGAGCGATTGGGATCCATCATCGACGTGATGAACATAATCAGCGCCGAAAACACGGCATTCAGGATCACCCCGGCGAGTAAGAGCGTGTGCACCGGCAGATACCCATAGGAGGCGGCAATGCGATACACGATGAGAATGGAAATTAACCCGCCCGCGAATGCGCACAGCGGCAGCGCCGAGATGGCCAGCACACTCGTCCCGATGCCCAGAAGGATCGCCACAGCCGCCCCTAGCGCCGCTCCGCTCGAGATGCCGAGGACGTAGGGATCAGCCAACGGGTTCCGCAGCAATGCCTGAAGCCCGACTCCCACGGTGGCGAGGCAGCCTCCGACCATGAGCGCCAGAAGCACGCGCGGCAGCCGTACTTGCATGAGAATCGTGCCGGCGGAGCCGGCCTCTTCAACACCGGCCTGCCCGTAGCGCAACGCGTGTGACAAGATCCGCAAGCTCTGCCCAAAGCTGATCTCTTCCGCCCCGAACTGCAGGCATCCCACAAAGACGAGAAGGGTCGTCCCAGCCAGCGTCAGGACGGTGCTCGTCCACCGCCGAGATGAGAGCGCAAACTGGCCGGATGAGATTGCCTGGCCTTCCGCGAGAGCCATCACGGGATTGCTCCATCCTTGAACGCCTCGGGATGGATGATCTTCGCCAACATTGCCAGTCCCTGGACGATCCGGGGACCAGGGCGATTCAAGATGTCACTCGGGATCTGACGAAACCGACGGTGTTTCACGGCGGACAACGTGGTCCACCGCTGCCAGAGCTGTTGTTCGGATTCGGAGATGCCTTCCGCCGAGCCGATGGGAAACAGCAGCAGTTCGGGGTCTTCCTGGATGACTTCTTCCATGTTCAGCCGGGGATACGGGTTTCGCGCGCGGTGCGCTACATTGGTCCCACCGGCAAGCTCGATTAACTGGTGGATGAAGCTCCCGGGACCGACAGTGATGAGCGGATGGCTGTTGAGCACGTAGAGGAGGCGTGGACGAGGCAGGCCCTCCGTCTTGGCCTTGATCTCCCCCATCTGCCGCCGCATATCGCCGGAGACCTCCTGCGCCACTGCTGGGCGCTCCAACATGCGTCCGAGCGTCTGGATGTGCGACAGCACATCTTCGATGGATTTGGCATCAAAGATGAACGCCGGAATCTTCAACTGCTCGAGCTTGCCAAGCGCCTCCATCCGCAGAAATTCGCGCGGCGCCAGGACCAAATCCGGCTGCAGCGCCACAATGGATTCGAGATTGGGGTGGAGGTAGCCGACCTTGGGCTTGAGCTTGGCTTCCGGAGGATAATCGCAGTAGGGGGTGACGCCGACGATCTGGTCTCCCGCGCCGAGCGCGTAAAGCGTTTCGGTGATGCTCGGTGCCAGCGAGATGATGCGCCGGGGCGCCTGGGCCAGGTAGATCTTCCGGCCCAGATCATCCACAAACGTGCGCGGGGCCAGGTTGGCCATAAACGGCATCCCTGTCAGAATGCCCTGCTGCCGTCGCTTCATGGAGATCTCTTCCGTGCCGTCTGCCAGAGCGAGGCCCGTCATCAGCAGGCAGCTAATAGCGAATAGCCAATAGCTAATAGCCACGGACCCTTCTCTCTCCGCCATTCGCTGGCTACTATTCGCTACTCGCTGTTCGCTCCTAGCTATCAAAACAAAAAATCCTCAAGGCCTCTAAGACCCTGAGGATTGCACCCGGTTCTTCACCCTCACCCTTTCCCCAGCCCACGAGGGAAAGAAGGTCATTCACCCGTTGCAACGCAAAAGCAACGGGTACCCGGGGTAGGTCTTCTGGCTTAGGGGTTCTTAACCTACTCCCCGCACCTTCCCAGTTGGGACGTTAACCGTTAATCGTTATTCGTTAATCGGGAAAAGAATCCACGGTTAACGTTTCACGTTTAACGATTCACGTCCTCAGCCAGTGGCTTCTGCGGGTTTCGTCCCCATTCACAGCGGCGGGACCGCGAGGGAATTGCACCCTCTTCCCTTCACCCGGAGACATCTTTTATGTGGGCTCACTGTAGGAGAGCCTGCGGAGCCTTGTCAAGAGCAAAGTTGGCCACCTCGGCTGTCATGTGTTCAATCATGTCTTGATAGTCTCTCCCGATCTTGCTATAAGCATGGCGGTTTGCTTTCAGATCGAATGTTGGTGCTCCAGCGTGAACGCATACGACAACGACCCGAATTCCCCGCTCTAACGCTCGGCCTCTATGCGCACATTAGTTCTCGTCATTCTCGGCATCGGTCTCCTCGTTCTGGGCACAGACCTTTCCAGGACACTCTTCAACGATGAGCAACCACACGAAGCGTTTCAGACCTTGATGGATCTGCCCCCTCGGGCCATCGCGAATCCGAAGACGAATGGCTACCTCCTCCTGCTTGGATTCGCCGTGGACCCTTCGCTCGATCCGGTACAGACCGGGCATGACATGTGGCTGGAAGTCGAGAGCGACCGTGGCCACCGCTACTTCGACTACAACAAAGAGAAACGACTAGAGCTTCGAGTCACGGATGATGATCAAGGCATGAGCCAGCCCCTGCAAGCGTGGGCGGACCTCGACCCCATTGCTCAATTCCAGAAGCAGGAAGATTCTCCCAGAACCCCAAGCCCTCAATACCGCCTCCTCGTGGACCGCTACTCCCACTGGCTGAAAATGCCGTTTGAGGATTGGGGCTATGGTCATCCTGGGACCCCTCGTTTTGCTGAGCTATTTGCGGCTCACCGGCTCTACGTGGCAGAAGGATTTTCCCAAGGCATGGGAAAAGGAATCGATCAGTTGCATCACGATCTGTCCGCGTGGCGGGCTGTCCTGGCGAACGCGAAAACCCTTTCCACCAAGGTGATGGCGGCCTGCATTGTGGATGACGATGCCAGGCTCATGTCTGTGTTATTGGGACAGCATGTTTTAGAGAAGGTGGTCTTTGAGCACCTGAGCGGACTGGCGCGTCCTCTCGACCAGGCAGAGCAATCCATGCGCTGGCCGATACAGAATAAATTTGCCATCGGAGTGAGCCTGTTCGAGAGGCCATTCACTCAGACAACTGTGGTCGGCCAAGCTGAGTCGGACCAGAACAAAAAATGGCTGGCCGCCGCAGCCGGGTTGAACGCGGACGCCTTTCATATGGTCGAACACCGTCTCCCCGCCAATCCGATAGCGAAATCACTGCTCCAAAAGCAAAAGCTGTTAAACACCTATGCCCAATATTACGATGCGCTCATCAAGGCGGCTGAGAACCCCACCAGCCCCCTCCCGAAGCTCCATGACTTTGCACAAACTTCTTCTCGAACACTTGTCGAGTATTTCGTGCACCCGATTGAGAATGTCTTTACCGACGTGTCCGAACCCATCTGGGAGCCATTCATCGTGCGGATCCAGGAAACCAATGCGCGCCTCCGCCTCGCCGCCTTGCAAGCCAAGCTGCGCAGACCGCCGCTCAATCAAGAGATTCCAGCACGCCTTGCCGAAGCAGGGCCGAGTCTCTATGACCCGTTCACCGGGATCCCGATGCTCTGGAGCCCCACGCAAGGGAAACTCTATAGCGTCGGGAAAGATCGCTTAGACGATGGGGGCGACAGAACGCTGGACATCAGCGTGTCGATCTTCAGCCCGCCGACCAAGACTCTCCCCGCTCCGTCTCAACGCGGAACCAAGGCCAAAAAACAGGTCCGCCAACGATGAGGTCCGGGAACCCTGAGCCCGCGAATCACCGTTGTCAGTTCGCCCGCTTCTGAACCTGCAAACGAACCCGAGACCGTGACCAGCGGGAAACGATTCACTGTTCAGAAAGTGGTTTCCGGTGGACAGACAGGGGTGGACCGTGCGGCCCTGGATGTGGCTTTCGAGCTGGGATTGCCGTGTGGCGGATGGTGCCCCCAAGGCCGGAAAGCTGAAGATGGTCCGATCGCGACCCGCTATCCGCTGAAAGAAACTCCATCGGACGACTATTCGGAACGGACCGAGTGGAACGTCCGAGATTCGGACGGGACGCTGGTGCTAACCCGGGATGATCCGACCGAAGGGACGGCCTTCACGATTGAACGTGCCGCTCGACTCAGAAAGCCATGCCTCGTGGTTGCGCTGTCTGACAAGCCGAGCGTGTCGACAGTCCGCGCCTGGGTGAAAGACTCCCGCATCCGTGTCTTGAACGTGGCAGGACCACGTGAGTCGAAATGTCCCGGCATCTATATCCACGCCTGTCAGTTTCTCCGCAAAGCATTGTCGGCCGGTTGACCAGACCCTGCCTTGTCACTACAATGGGCGCGCCCGTCGAAACGTCAACGCGAGGAACCCTTCGCGCACAACAACCTGACATGCCGGCATCCACACGAATTCACGCGTTGCTGGAGAAAGAACGGACCCTCATCTTCCCCGGCGTCTACGACGCGTTGGGCGCAAAACTGGTGGAGCGGGCCGGGTTCTCGCTGACGTTTATCTCAGGGTACAGCGTGGCGGCCACTCAGCTCGGGATGCCGGACTTCGGTTACCTCACGCAGACCGAGATGGTGGCCGCGGCGAAGCGGGTGTGCGGCTCGGTGAACATCCCGGTCATCATCGACGCGGACACGGGATACGGGAACGCCCTCAACGTCATCCGCACGGTGAACGAGCTGATCGACGCCGGCGCAGCCGGCATGTTCCTGGAGGATCAAGTCTGGCCCAAGCGTTGCGGACACATGAAGGGCAAGCGGGTGATCCAGGTTGATGAGCATGTTCAGAAGATTCGGGCCGCCGTGGATGCGCGCCGGAGCCGAGACTTCTTCATCGTCGCGCGCACCGATGCGAGGCAGGTCAATGGGTTGGACGACGCGATCCGCCGCTGCCGACGGTATAGGGAGGCAGGCGCCGACGCGCTGTTCGTGGAGGCCCCCCGCAGCACCGATGAGTTGGGCACGATTGCCCGGGAGCTTCCCGCACCGCTCGTTGCCAACATGCTGGAGGGAGGCGTGACGCCCTTGCTCACGAAAGAGGAACTGGAGGAGCTCGGATTCCAGCTCGTGGTGTGTCCGCTGACCGCACTCTACGCCTCAGCAAAAGCCCTGCAGGAGATGTTCGATTTGATCAAGACCTCCGGGACCACCCGTGCAGCCCTCGACCGTCTCATTCCCTTTCAGCAGTTTCATGAGGTCATCGGCCTGGACGCCTATTACACCCTGGACGAGCAGTACCGTGCTCCCGACGAGGGCTAAGGCTATTCCGGCAGCGGACGCACGACCACACCCGGCATAGCGTCAACCGGAGTCCTCGGAGAACCCATGGAGAGTAAAGAGCGCGGCGGGTTTGGAACCTTCCTCCGCCTGCTGATCCTCGTCGTCCTGCTGGTAGTGGGATACCAGATGTGGACTGCCCGGCTCGGGAACAACCCCCCGATCACGGGTGGGACATCTTCAGGGTCACCCGCTCCCGCTGTCCCTCCGTCGCCTGTCGGCGCCCCTCCCATCCCGACCGTTCAATCTACCGTCCCACAGGGCGGACAGGTCCGTCTCGCGGAGCCAAGGGAGATCTCGGCCTCCGTGTATGCCGGCATGCTCAAAACCATCCACGAGTTGATGACTCAAGGCAACGAGGTGGAGGCTGAGGCCAAGCTTGCGGCCCTCCCCCCGAAGGCCTTCGGTGATCAGCGGATTCGCCACTATACCGCGCTTCTGTGGAATAACCTCGGAGTGATCAAGAGCCAGGCGCGCGGGGCAGCGGCCGGGGTGTCAGCGTTCAAGAGCGCCCGTTCGCTCGACCCAGAGAATCCGACCGCTCATGTGAATCTCGTCCATGCCTACTGGGAACTCAAGGACCCCGCCTTGACCCTGGAGTTCCTGGAGCGAACCATCGCACTCGCCCCCAACGACGCGCTGCCCCACCTTGCGCTCGCCGATATGCTCTACAACAAAGACGACTTGGCTGGCGCCGTACTCCATCTTGACCACGCCACCCAACGCGCCACACAGAATCCCGAACTGCATTCGTACCTGGAACTCGTGACCGCCAAGGTGAAGCAGGCGGCGAAGGCCGAGCAGAAGTTCTCTTCCAGGGTGAGCTCGCATTTCACGGTGAAATTCGACGGAAACGAGGATTATGACGTCTGGCATCGCGTCTTGGACATCCTGGAGGACGCCTACCGAGACATCGGGCAGAAAATCGGCTACTACCCCTCCAAGCCGATCACGGTGGTGCTCTACACTAAGGCAGCCTTCCCCAGTGCGACGGGTAGCCCGGCCTGGGCCGACGGGCTCTTTGATCCGATGTTAGGACGCATCCAGATCCCGACCCAGGGCGCCCTCACCAACCAATCCTGGTTGAGCCGCGTCCTGCGCCACGAGTTCGTCCACGCGCTGCTGCACGAGCGTGTCGGAGGAGAGCTGGGGATGGTCCCCACCTGGCTGAATGAGGGGCTCGCCATGCAGTTGGCAGGGGATCCCTGGCCCGACATTGATCAACTTGTAACTGGCGAGGTCACTCTGATTCCGCTCACCCGTCTTGAAGGCAATTGGTTAGGGCTGCCCGCCAGCGCTGCAACCGTAGCCTACCTCGAAGGGAACGCCGCGACCCTCTATCTCATCGATCGGTTCGGCATGGAAAAGGTACGGGAGATCCTCAGCCAACTCGCCAACAAACAACCGATCGCCGCCGCCATCCAGGACCGGCTGTTCATCTCGTATGACGAGTTCCAGCGCCGGTGGGTTGACAGCCTGAATGAGAAGATGAAGATCGGAAGGAGTTAACGAACTACGGACCGTCTTGCGTCCGGACCTGACCGAACCACCGGTACCGGTAGCGCGCGACCAGGCGGTAGGCAAGATAGGCAAGCGGCCGCATGAGCGGCATACGGAGCAAGGCCACCAGGACACGCCCGCCAGGAAGACCCGGCACAAGCGGCAGAAAGGCATCCAACCCTCGGCTGATCTGGCCATCCTGATCCACCAGAAAGGCGACATCAGGGCGGCCCGGCCTGTAGTCACCACCCAGGTGACACGCGGCCTCTTCGCTCTGATACGGCACGAACCGGACATCGCCATCCATGCCAAGACGCTCCAGCCCTTCTTTGGCTGTCACGCAGAGGCGGCACTGCCCATCGTAGATCAGGATGCGTTCCGGTTCTGTTTTGGGAGTCTCAGGAGGCATGTCACATTCCGTATTCGCGTAGTCAATCCCGCACGGATTCACCCTCTCACGCTATCACCCGCACCAACCCAAGGCAACACAGGGTTGTCCAAGCGGGAGCCATCCGGTATAGTCGCCGGAATGACGAATCGGCTTGCGATGATTCTCCTGCTGGTCGCGTTGATGGTCGGGGCGGTTCTGTCACAAGCGATCCAGGGCTTCGACATGCAGGTCTCATCGAAAGGCCACCTTGTCTGGAATGGATTTCTGTTCGGAGTCCCGCTGATTCTCGCCGGCTTCCTTGCTGCCGGTTCACGGTGGGCCTTGATAGCAGGGGTCATGTATGGGACGATCGGCCTTGCGCTGGATATTTCGACCATCGTCCAAGACCTGACTCATCCGGATTCTCCGCGGGCAGCCCTGCCGATCCTCTGGACGAGCGGCCCAACCGGACTCCTCAACTTCCTGCTCATTATGATCGGCGGGCGCGGCTTCCTCGATATCGGTTCGGTCGTTGGTTCGAACGGCACGCCTCCAGGAGGCCCCCCTCCCAATCCCCCGTCCCGTCCCGCAGCGTGATCGGCCTGACTTTCCCGAAGCCGGCCTCCCGGAGCCAATCCGTCGTTTCGCCTACGCCGTACGTGTTGCCTCCCTCCGTAAACAGCAGCATGGTGACCGCGAACAGATTCGCTTCTTCCGGATACAGCCCGCTCCGATCATGCACAAAGGCGTCCTGGATGATCAGCCGGCCGCGCGGGGTTAAGGCGGACGTCAGCCGGCGAAAGAGCGCTTTGTTCTGGGCCGGAGAATAAATATGCAGGACGTTGGAATACCAAATGACGTCGTACCGACCTGGAATGGGCCGACTCATGAAGTCGAGCGGCAGATAGTCGAGCCGCCGACCGTGCCCGAGCGGCGCCGCGATCTCTCTGGCGACCTTCAACGCAGCAGGCCGATCGCACACGGTTGCCCCGAGGACAGGATTGCGGGCCAAGAAGGCCAGCGCATAGGTGCCGGGGCCTCCTCCCAGGTCCAGGAGCGTTTTGACGCCCTTCAGATTGATCTGGGCCGCCACCTGCGGCGCCACATCGGTGGATCGGTGGTGCATGGCCCAGGTGAACGCCCGCCGGTACTCCGGGTCATCCGGGTCATCGTGTTCCACCGGACGGCCCCGCCGGACCGAGTTTGTGAGTTGCGACCAATCCTCCCATTGACCCCGCAGCAGATCCAGATAGGCGCCCCGATACGCCGGGCTGTGCGCGTTCAGTGCGGTGCCGGCCAGAGTCCCATTCCGGTAGTCGGCGCCCTGTTTCTTGAGCACGCCCGCGCTGGCGAGATTGCGGCAGAGGATCTCCAGGCCGCGCCTGCTGACGCGAAGCCGCTTGGCCAGCGCCGGGACTTTCCAGAAACGCGAGCCCATCACCGTAAAGAGGTCCAGATCGAGCGCGGTCAGGAGGATGCGGGGCAGGCGATAGGCGGCAACGGCGTCGCGGAAGTCATTAAAATTGCGGATCTCGCGGATGCGGCCCGCCTGGTTCGGAAGTCCCTGGCTCCGCATTACTTGAACAGCTTCGTAAACTGCTCGGGAGTGAGCGGGGCGCGCCGGGCCACGGCGAGATTGTCCCGCACATGCTCGGCCTGTTTCATGCCGACCAAGGCGGTTCCCATCCCGGGAGTGGAGCGGACGAACTGGATCGCGCGTTGGGCGTCCGTGCCGTCGCCCAGAACCTCGGTGACATCGCTCGGAAGTCCCCGGCTGAGCTGGCCCTGGAGGATGGACGCGCTGGACATGACATACACATCGAGCACCTTCGCCGCCTCCAGCAAGCTCACCGTCGAACCGTTCAGGCTTTGGGTCTGCTGGGCAAGCGCTTCCGGCATACCCAGGTTGTACGGCAACTGGATCACCTTAAAATGGTGCTCGTTGCCGCCCACTTCCCTCGCCATCCCCACCAGCGCCTCCAACGACAGATGGCCGCGTGATCCGGGGCGGCTCCGATAGCCATTCCAGGTGGCGGTGCCATACAGGCGGAGCTTGCCTTGGGACACAGCCTCCTCAAGCATCTCGAACGCTTTGCGCATGCGTGCCATGAACTCCTCCCGCGACACCGCGTCGAGCTGGGTCTCCGGGTTATGCAGGTAGTACACGTCGAGGCAGAAGAGGCCAAGATTGGTCAGGCTCATGTTCAACTGGTGCCGAAGATAGCCGGGGGTCATGCAGTGACAATCCGCCACCACATCGGTGGAGCTGATGACGCCGGGATTCACGAAGGTTTGGAGAACATAGGCGTAGCTATCACGCGGAGGGGTGCCATCAAAGGGGATGAACCCGCCTTTTGTGGCGATCAGCAGCTCGTCTCGCCTCACGGCTCCATCCCGGGCCATCTCGCTCAGCGCCTGTCCGATCACCCGTTCGCTGCGCTGACAGCGATAATTGATCGCGGAGTCGAACACGTTGCACCCGGCCGCGACCGCCTGCTCGACCGATGCCAGGTAGAGCGCGTCCGTCCCGGCATCATGTCCTCCCAGATAGGTACCGAGCCCGACAGAAGACAGCGCAAGTCCTCCCAGGCCTTCCCTGAAGTGCTCCGGATGGGCGATGCCAGCGGCGACCATTCGCTCGCGATAGCGCCGCGTTCCTTCTATGGTCGCAAAGCCTGAAAGGGGCATGGTCTCCGAAGGTGGCTAGAGGCTATGACCTTCCCTTAAATTGCTGTTGGCACCACCGGACCGCTTGCTTCACCTCATCCAGCTTCCGGAAATCCACGGACCGGTGAAACGTCACCGCCACGTACTCATCAGTCATTTCCGTGGTCTCTTCGAATCCTGCTCCCAAGAGCGTGTTTCGAAACTTCGAGACGGAGGGCTGCAAGTAGTACTTCGCCTGTTTCGCGAGCTCATCCGTTCCCAAATCCTCGGGTGTTCCGTCCGATAGCAGGCTCTTGATGTCATCCATATCCATGCCGGTCTGGCAGATCATGCGACCGTCAGGGGTGATCTCAAGCATCCAGCCCTCGGCCGCCAGCGCCAGCGCCAGCGCACCGCCCGGTTCCAGTTCGTAGAATTCGGGTTCACTCTGGCAGAGGCGGGAGCGAGTGTGCTCCCATCCCGGTGCACCGGTCTGCGCATCGCTCATGCGCGGGTCCCCTGTTGGCGTGAACGGCTGTGCTTCTCGGCGGCAAGACGGGCGCGCAAGGCCTCCAGGCGCCTAGTGTTTTCCTCCAGTTTGGGCAACCGGTATTTTCGGTCCATCCGGACCACCCATTCGAGCAGATCGGCGGCCTCCTTGAGTTGACCGAGCTCCTCATAGCACTGGGCCATCACATACCGTGCGCCCCCGGTCCGTAACTCGTCGCCCCCGCGTTCAGCGATGGCCTGACTCGTCCGGCAACAGGCCAAGGCTTCCTCATAGCGTTTCTGGATCACGAAAGTGCGAGCCATCATGCGCCAGGCGTCGGCCATCCCTCCGTGGTTGCCGGTGCGACGCATCAGGGCCAGGGATTGTTCATAATACCGCATGGCCTCATCGTAGTGGTCGGTCTCGCGAGCCACCAGCCCCAGATCTGAAAACAGCACTGCCATGCCCGGATCGTCTCCGGACCGTTCCATGATGTCGAGCGCTTCCAGATAGTACGCGCGCGCGCGGTCCCATTCGGCGGCGTCCGCGCGGAGATTGCCCAGATTCGCGAGTGTGGTACCGATCCCCCGATCATCGCCCAGGATTTTCTGCAGCTCGAGCACCTCCTGGTAGTAGATCTGCGCCTGGTCCCGCCGGCCGCTGACGGCGCAGATATTGCCCAGATTGCCGAGCGTGGCGACCAGCGCGCGCCGGTCCCCGCTCAACCGGTCACACTCGAGCGCCTGCGCATAGCAGACGTACGCCTCAGTATAGTGGCCGCGAGAAAAATGCTCGTTGCCTTGGCGATTGAACTGTTCGGATTGCGTCTCGATCATGGTGGGAGGGTCAGGGCTGCAGAGTTCGTTCCACTGCCTGCTTCGCGCCGGTCATGATCGAGGATCCGTCTCCCACCAGGATCGTGTCAAAGTTGTAGTTCAGGAGACGGCGCAGTCCCTGGCGGGCTTTCGCGGCATCCGCGTATTTCTCGGCGGGGAGCATCGTCAGGGTTCCGGGAGTCTTGCCGATCAGCGCATCCCCGACGATCATGACACCCTTGCCCTGCTGGAGAAACAAGGCGCATTCGCCGGGCGACTTCTGATCTTTCAGGTGAATAATCCAGATGCCGCCGGGCAGCAATTCCCCGTCCTTATACGTCTTATCAGCTTTTATCTCCATCTGCGGCGCATCCACTTCAGGAACCAGCACCTGACAGCGAAACTCCTTCTGATACGTTACCGCCTCCCGCGCGTGATCGCGGTTCGTGATCAGGATATAGTCCACCTGCCCGCCTGTTCGGATCTGGGCCATTGTGTCGGCCGTCATGGGGGGAGGGTCTACCAGCACGTGGTGCTCGCCCACCGTCAACAGCAGCCCGTTGAAGTCGAGCTTCTTCTCGTCCGAAAACCACGACCATTGCCAAATCCCTGGGAGCAGTTGCTTCATAACGTGCCTCTACCACATCGCCGCGCTCACAGCGAGCCGATGGCATCTCGGAGTACCTTGGTCACCTTCGCGCGAATGTCGGCTTCATTGGGAAGATCAATGATGTCATCCTCGGGGATCGTGATGAACTTCCGGTTGGGGCCCTTGGTCAGCGAGATCAGAAACATGCTGTTCGACGGCGTCACCGGAATCACTACCTGCACCGCCGAATCAATGCCACGGACCAGCTCGAGAAAATCCTTTTTGCCCGCTTCCAGTTCGTCCA
>CAYJUP010000014.1:0-3746 GCA_964373365.1 uncultured Nitrospiraceae bacterium | reverse complement strand
GGGGGAAATTTCAGGGGCAACAGCGATGCTTCGAGATGAGCCGGAGACGCCAGTATGGAGAGGACCGGACCGAGTTAGAACTACGGACGGTCCGAGAGGGTGGGTTCGAAGAGGCCCAATTGCAATTCTTCGGCCTTCGTGAAGGGGATGGGGTAACGCTCGGTGAAACAGGCATTGCAGTACTGGTCGGGGCTCCCGGGGGCGGCCTTGAGCATGCCTTCCAGGCTCAGGTAAGCCAAGCTGTCAGCCGTAATATACTTCCTGATCTCCTGGATGCTGTGGCTCGACCCGATCAGCTCCTTCTTGGTCGGCGTGTCAATGCCGTAGAAGCAGGGCGAGACGATCGGAGGGGAACTGATCCGCATGTGGACTTCCCTCGCACCCGCGTGGCGGAGCATCTTGACGATTTTGCGGCTGGTGGTCCCTCTCACGATCGAATCATCCACCACTACTACACGCTTACCCTCTAATACCTCAGGCATCGCATTCAGTTTAATTTTCACCCCGAAGTGGCGGATGGACTGTTCGGGCTCGATGAAGGTCCTGCCGACGTAGTGGTTGCGGATGAGCCCGTTCTCGAACGGAATCCCGGAGCCCTCCGCATAGCCCAGCGCCGCCGGGACGCCCGAGTCCGGGACCGGGATCACGATATCCGCGTTCACCCACGCCTCTTTCGCCAACTGCCGGCCCAGGGCCTTGCGCGTCAAGTAGACCGCGCTCGCCCCGAAGATCCTGCTGTCCGGCCTGGAGAAGTACACGTATTCGAACACGCACTTGGCGGGCTTGGTCTTCGGGAACGGCCGGTAGCTGCTCACGCCGTCCTTGCTCAGCACCACAAGTTCGCCGGGTTCGATTTCCCGAACGGACTCGGCCCCGATCAGGTCGAACGCGCAGGTCTCGGAGGCCACCAACCAGCTCTCCTTCATGCGTCCCAGACACAGCGGACGGAACCCGTACGGGTCCCTGGCGGCGATGACGCCCTCGTCCGTCAGCAGCACCACCGAGAAGGCGCCCCGCACCTGGTTCAGCGCGTCAATGACCCGCGCCAGGAGGGTATCCGCCCGAGAATGTGCGATCAGGTGGATAATCACCTCGCTGTCGGTCGTGGACTGGAAGATCGCCCCGTACGCCTCGAGTTCACTCCGCAGCATCGCCGCGTTGATGAGATTGCCGTTGTGCGCCAGCGCCAGGTTCCCGAACGCGAAATTGACGGTCAGCGGCTGCACGTTCTTCAGGTGGGTGTCTCCGGCGGTCGAATAGCGGTTATGCCCGATGGCCATTTGCCCGGGCAGGCGTCTCAGCACCGGCTTCGTGTAGATGTCGGCCACGAGCCCCATGGCTTTTTCCAGGTAGAAATGCTCCCCGTCCGAGGAGACGATGCCGGAGCCTTCCTGCCCGCGATGTTGCAAGGCATACAGGCCCAGGTAGGTCAGGTTGGCCGCCTCCTTGTGGCCATAGATCCCGAACACCGCGCACTCGTCGTGAAACTTGTCGGGGGTGATCAGTTGCATCAGATATCTCTGTTACCGCTTTCCTTCATCAATCTGCTCCAGCGATCGCTCCAGGCTTCCAGCCCAGTGGTCTGACAGGTTCTTCACATCCGCGTCAATCCGGCAGCCGGGCCCCCAGCGGTCGGCTTCGACTTCAATCACCAGTCGCTCGCCGCCCACCGTTCCGATCACGTCCGCAGCCACTCCCAACCCCCGCGTGATCGCGAGCACCGCGTCGTTCTGGGTTGAACTCACGGACACAAGCACTCTCGATTGACTTTCCCCGAACAACAGCGCATCCCGACGAAGCCCGTTGGGCTTCAATCTTATCACAGCGCCGAGCGGTTGTGGTGGGTGCGGGAGGGGCGCGCCGGGGACCCGTTGCTCCGACGATTGCAACGGGTGATGGGCCCCCTCCCCCAGTGATGGGTGCGACACGCAGCATTCGGCCAGCGCCACCGCCAACCCGCCGTCCGAGCAGTCATGTGCCGACTGAACCAGGCCCTCACGAATTAATTTGAGGACGCAGCCCTGGACCGCTTTCTCCGCTTCCAGGTTGAGAAGCGGGGGAGACCCCTGCTCCCTGGCGTGGACCACCCGCAGGTATTCCGTGCCTCCCAGATCCTCCTTCGTGTCTCCCAGCAGGATGATCGTGTCCTCGGCCTGCTTGAACCATTGGGTCATGACCCGGTCCGCCGGCTCGATGAGGCCCACCATGCCGATAATCGGGGTCGGGTAGATCGACAGCCCGTTGGTCTCGTTGTAGAAGCTCACGTTGCCGCTGACCACCGGGATGTGCAGCGATTCGCACGCGTCCTTGATCCCTTCGATGGACAGAATGAACTGCCACATGACGTCAGGCCGCTCGGGGTTGCCGAAGTTCAGGCAGTCGGTGAGGCCGATGGGTTCGGCCCCTGAACAGATCAAATTGCGCGCCGCTTCCGCGACCGCGATGCCCCCGCCCACATAGGGATTCAGCAGGCAGTACCGCCCGTTCCCATCCGTCGTCATTGCCAGCGCCTTGTTGGTGCCCTTGATTCGGATGACTGCGGCATCCGACCCGGGACGCACCAGTGTGTTCGTGCGCACCATGTGATCATACTGCTGGTACACCCATCGCTTGCTGGCGATCGTCGGAGACTGGAGCAGGGCGAGCAGGACCGCGGTCGCGTCCTTCACATCCGGCAGCACGTCCGTGTTGAGGGACTGGAGAAATTCCTGGAAAGCCGGCGGCGCGTCGGGCCGCTCGTAGCGCGGGCCATCCTCCGCCAGCGCCTTGGCCGGAATCTCGGCGATGATTTTACCCTGATCACGCACCCGCAACATCCCATCCCCCGTCACCCGACCCACTACCGCCGCCGCGAGATCCCACTTCCGGCAGACTTTCAGGACCTCTTCTTCTCGTCCCTGCCTGGCGATCAAGAGCATCCGTTCCTGGGACTCCGAGAGCATCAGCTCATACGGCGTCATGCCAGGTTCGCGCCGTGGGACCTGGGTCAGGTCTAACTCGATGCCGGTCCCGGCCCGTGAGGCCATTTCACAGGATGAGCTGGTCAGGCCGGCCGCGCCCATATCCTGGATGCCGACCAACAGGTCTCCCTCCATCAATTCAAGACAGGCCTCCAGCAAGAGCTTCTCGGTAAACGGATCACCCACCTGCACCGTTGGCCGCTTGGATTCAGAGCCTTCGTCGAAGGCGTCCGAGGCCATCGTGGCCCCATGGATGCCGTCCCGCCCCGTCTTGGAGCCGACATAGATCACCGGATTGCCGACGCCAATCGCCTGTCCCTTGAACAGTCGATCTTTTTTGGCGATCCCCAGGCAAAAGACATTGACCAGCGGATTCAGTCGGTAAATATCGTTGAAGACCACCTCGCCACCGATCGTGGGCACGCCAACACAATTGGCGTATGCCGAAATTCCAGCCACCACTCCTTTAAACAGGTGCCGATTCTTGGGTTGATCCAGCAGGCCGAATCGGAGCGAGTCCAACAGCGCGACCGGCCGGGCGCCCATCGTAAAGATGTCCCGGAGAATCCCCCCTACGCCGGTGGCTGCACCTTGATAGGGTTCGATGAACGAGGGGTGGTTGTGCGACTCCATCTTAAAGACCGCCGCCAGCCCGTCCCCGATGTCCACCGCCCCGGCGTTCTCACCAGGCCCCTGGACCACCCGGTCGCCAGTCGTCGGCAGCCGTTTCAAGTGCACACGGGAGCTCTTGTAGGAGCAGTGCTCGCTCCACATCACCGAGAACAT
>CAYJUP010000013.1:0-22724 GCA_964373365.1 uncultured Nitrospiraceae bacterium | reverse complement strand
GAGGCGATGGTGACGTTTCTGTCCTTGATCACCTCCGAGCCTGACATCGCCCGCGTGCCGATCATGATAGATAGTTCCAAGTGGTCGGTGATCGAGGCCGGGCTCAAATGCGTGCAAGGCAAAGCCGTCGTGAACTCGATCAGCCTGAAAGAAGGCGAGAAAGCGTTCAAACATTACGCCCGGCTGATTAAACGGTACGGGGCTGCGGTCGTGGTCATGGCCTTTGACGAAGCGGGTCAGGCCGATACCCTGGAACGCAAGGTCGAGATTTGCGCGCGCGCGTACCGGATTTTGACCGAGGAGATCGGCCTTCCGCCGCAAGACATTGTGTTCGACCCCAACGTGCTGACCGTCGCCACCGGCATCGAAGAGCATAACGACTACGCGGTCAATTTCATTGAGGCCACTCGGCGGATCAAAGCCACCCTCCCGCACTGTAAAGTCAGCGGCGGGATCAGCAATATTTCGTTCTCGTTTCGCGGAAACAACGTCGTGCGCGAGGCGATGCATTCCGCCTTTCTCTATCATGCGATCCGTGCCGGCCTGGATATGGGCATCGTCAACGCCGGGCAACTGGCGGTGTACGAGGAAATTCCCAAGGATCTGCTTGGACTGGTGGAGGACGTGCTGTTGAACCGGCGACCTGACGCTACCGAGCGGTTGGTCACGTTCGCGGAGACGGTCAAACAAAAAGGCAAAGAGGCCGTTCAGGATGAGGCTTGGCGACAGGGAACGGTCGAGGAGAGACTCTCGCACGCGCTGGTGAAGGGCGTTGTGGAGTATATCGAGGCGGACGTTGAAGAGGCGAGACGGAAATACGACAAGCCGCTCCAGGTGATCGAAGGTCCGCTCATGGCGGGCATGAATATCGTCGGGGATCTCTTCGGCGCCGGGAAAATGTTTTTACCCCAGGTGGTGAAAAGCGCGCGCGTCATGAAAAAGGCGGTGGCCTACCTCCTGCCTTTTATGGAAGACGAGAAGCAGGCCTCAGGCCGCCACCAGGCTCACGGGAAAATTGTCATGGCAACCGTGAAAGGGGACGTGCACGACATCGGCAAGAATATCGTCGGGGTCGTTCTCGGCTGCAACAATTACGAGGTGATCGACCTGGGTGTCATGGTGCCGTGCGAGAAGATCCTCAAGACAGCCCGGGAAGCCAAGGTCGACATGATCGGGTTGAGCGGTCTCATTACCCCTTCGCTCGATGAAATGGTGCACGTCGCGCGTGAGATGACTCGAGAAGGCTTTCAAGTTCCGCTTCTGATCGGCGGCGCCACCACCAGCAAAGCCCATACGGCTGTGAAAATTGCCCCGGCGTACGAGCACCCGGTGGTCCACGTGCTGGATGCGTCCCGCGCGGTGGGCGTGGTCGGCAATTTAATCCGTCCGGACCAGAGATCTACGTTTGCTGAAAAAACTCGACTCGAACAGGAACAAATTCGGCAAGCGCATCAGGACCGTAAAGCGCGGAAAGCGGTGCTCACTCTGGAACAATCGCGCGGGCGGAAAACGCCCATCGATTGGCGAACCGCGGATGTCCCGAAGCCGGCGTTCACGGGCACTCGCGTGTTAGACCGATTTCCGCTCGACCAAATCGTGCCGTTCATTGACTGGTCGCCGTTCTTCCATGCCTGGGAGTTGCGGGGCCGCTATCCGGACATTTTACACGACGCGAGAATCGGCGGAAAGGCGAAGGAGCTGTTCGATGACGCGCAGCAATTGCTGAAGGAGATTGTCGGTCACAAGCTGCTCACGGCGCGCGCGGTGTATGGGTTTTTCCCGGCCAATAGCGTGGGCGACGATATTGAAGTGTACGCCGATGAATCGCGCAGGGACGTGCTAACGACCTTCCACACCCTCCGCCAGCAGATGGATAAGCCGGAGGGGCAATGCAATCATGCGCTGGCCGATTTTCTCGCCCCCAAAACATCCGGTCTGGCCGATTTTCTCGGCGCGTTCGCCGTCACGACCGGCATCGGAATCGAAGCCCTGTGTGAGCGGTTTGAAAAAGCCCACGACGATTACAATTCCATCATGACGAAAGCCTTGGCGGATCGGTTGGCGGAGGCGTTCGCTGAATTGTTGCACAAGAGGGTTCGGGAAGATTGGGGATATGGTGCGGATGAACATCTTTCCACCGATGACCTCATACGCGAACGGTACCGCGGGATTCGCCCCGCTCCGGGGTATCCGGCCTGCCCCGATCACACCGAGAAGGGGTTGCTGTTCGATCTGCTGCAGGTGGAGAAAAACGCAGGCATCCACCTCACCGAGACTTTTGCAATGTATCCAGCAAGCTCGGTGAGCGGTCTCTATTTTGCGCATCCCGAATCGAAATATTTTTCGGTTGGGAAAATCGGGCGTGACCAGGCCGTTGACTACCATTTGCGCAAACGGATGGACCTGCGAACGGTGGAACGCTGGTTGTCGCCGAATCTGAATTATGATCCGGAGGAAACGGTCGCGACCGCGTCAGTCTCTTCCGGTCAATCCGATGGCCCTGTCACCTGCTCGTGCGGGCAGCCCCATCCGGTCATGGGCTAAATGCTTCCTCCGCCCGCATCGGGCTAATTCACAGGCTGACCGCCAGCGGCTCGGCAGCCACGCGAGCCACGGCGGTTTTCAGCGCCTCCGCGATCCATCCATAGCGCTCTTCAGCCCAGTCGTTAAAGGCGGCCGCGTCCGTAAACACCAGTTTCCAGGCGTGGGCAGCATCCAGCAGCAACAACTGATGCGGCCGGTTTTCGCCGGGGAAATAGACCACCAGCACGGCCGAGTTCCCGAACAGGCTGATGTCCGTGAAAATGTGGATCATCGAGGAGGCCGGCAGTTCCACCGCCCGTGTGGCCGCTTCCACAATCGGGGTGTACACGCGGTGCAGGAACTGAGAAATCGCATTGTACGGCGTCTTGCTCTGTTGCAGACGGAGATTGGGGGATTCACCAAACAGATTGTCCGTGAAGTAGTTGGCCGCTTCCCATGTGGGCATCGCGCAGGTGGTGACCAGCGATTCACAGATATACCCGAGCCAGTTGCGAACAGACGTCTTCATCACGCACTCCTTCTCTGTGTCAAGCGACATCGGCGACATCGAATTGACGTTGGATTGACGATCAACCGGATTCAGTGCCTGGCAGGAAAACCCTGAGGACTAACCGGTGTGAACGGGCGGTAGTATAGCGACATGCCCCGGCATTGTCAACGACACCAGCGAGCCGTCGCCTTCAGTGAGTGACTTGTGCGTCGGCGTACTGATTCCTGATCGCCAACACCTCGTCCATCGAGCCGAGGAAAACGTCCAGCAGAGACGGATCGAACTGCTTTCCACGATGCGTCCGCATGAGATCGGTCGCCTGCTCGACAGGGAACGCAGGCTTGTAGACCCGCTTGCTCGTGAGCGCGTCGAAGGCGTCGGCAATCGCGGCGATCCTTCCCTCGAGAGGAATCGCTTCGCCGGCGAGGCCCCGGGGGTAGCCGGTGCCGTCGAACTTCTCGTGGTGAGTCCAGGCGATGGTGGCGGCCAGTTTGAGCAACTCCGCCTCCGAGCCGAACAGGATCCGGTAGCCGATATCGGTGTGCCGCGTGATGATCTGGAACTCCTCGGGCGTGAACTTGCCCGGCTTGAGAAGGATGTGGTCCGGCGTGCCGATCTTGCCGATGTCGTGCATGGGGCTGGCGATGCGGATCAGCTCGCAACGCTCGGCGTCCAGGCCGGTCCGGCGGGCCAGCAGCGCACAATAGAGACTCATCCGCTGGATGTGCCGGGCGGTTTCATCGTCACGAAACTCCGCCGCGATGGCGAGCCTCCGGATGGTTTCCTCCGCCGCGAACTCGAGGCGTTTGAGCGCGTGCCGGAGTGCCGCCGTACGTTGGAGGACCGTCTGCTCCAGTTTCTCCCGATGAGCCGTGTTCTCGATCTCCAGCCGGCGGCGGCGCAACGCGTTGGCGACGTTGATCAGCACCTCATTGGACTCGAATGGCTTGATGATGTAGCCATAGGCACCGACCTCCAGCGCGATGTTCGCAAGCTGAGGATCATCCAGGCCGGTCACCATGACCGCCGCGGTGTCGGGATGTTCATTGATGACATACTTGATCAGTTGCAGGCCCGATTCTCCCGGCATGTTTACGTCGCAGAGAATGAGGGCGAACTGTTCTTCTTCCAGGCGCGAGCGGGCCTCGTGCGCGTCGGCGGCCAGTGTGCAGGCGTAATTGTATCCCTCGAGTAGGCGACCCAGTAGGCGCCGGGTCGGTTCCTCGTCATCCACGATCAGGATCCGTGTTGTTTCGTTCGGGGATTGAGGCACGTCGTTATGCAAGAGAAAGGCCATATGAACGACTCTCGATGAGTCAATCTCATCCTATTCAAAAGAGAGTCTTGTGTGTCAATCAGGTGCGGAGCCTGATCTTATGGGCGCACATTCCATGCCAAGGGGTCGGGCGTCACATCGGTCGCTTTCCCTCCACAGCCCTCTAAGCCGGCCGATGGCCTAAGCCATTGAAAGTTGAAGTCCGTTAAAGGCGTCGGTTATTTTTCACCACAGCCATGCTGGAAAACAGCCCAAGAGCTGACGAACAAGAACGTGTACCAACTTGTACCGGAAAGCCGTGAGATCGAATGAAACTCCCTACGGAAATAACGGTCTCAACCTTCCCTTGCGAAGTAAACGGCAAAGAGCTACTCTGGCGCATGCCCTATCTGTTTCCGCACGAGGATCTGTTTGTGTTGGGGATCGGCACGCTCATCGTCGGCCTCCTCCTGGTGCGAGTGGGCCTCGCACGCATCCGTCATCGGCGTTCGGAGAGATCAGACGGATCAGATTCACGAGAGGCTCGCGTTCCACCGTAGGTCCTTCATTGATCTTTCTTCCCCCCTCCTTTATAATCCGATCCTATTGATCAGAGAGGAGATTCTCATGAATCGCGGCGCAAGCCTCCTGCGACAGGACGGGCGCCGGAAGGACCAGGTCAGACCCGTGAGGATCACTCGTGACTTCATCAAATACGCGGAGGGGTCTGTGCTGATCGAGATGGGAGGGACCAAGGTCATCTGCACGGCGTCGGTGGAGGAGAAGGTTCCCCCGTTCCTCAAAGACAAGGGGCGGGGGTGGGTCACGGCGGAGTACGCCATGCTCCCGCGTGCCACGCAGTACCGCTCACAGCGAGAAGCGGTCAAGGGTAAGCAGGGAGGCCGTACGCTGGAAATTCAAAGGCTGGTCGGACGGTCCTTGCGGGCGGTGACCGACACGGCGGAAATGGGCGAGCGGACGATTTGGATCGATTGTGACGTCATCCAAGCCGACGGCGGGACGCGGACCGCCTCGATCACCGGGTCATTCATCGCGCTGGCCGACGCGTTTAAGGTTTTGAAGAGTAAAGAGCTGATCAAGAAGCGTCCGCTCACGGATTATCTCGCCGCGGTGAGCGTCGGGAAAGTGGGAGGCGAGGTAATGGTGGACTTGGCCTACGAAGAGGACTCGCTGGCCGAGGTGGACATGAATCTGGTGATGACGGGACGGGGGCGGTTTGTGGAAGTGCAGGGGACCGCCGAACGCGCGTCCTTCGAGAAAAAGGACCTGGATGAATTCCTGGCGATGGGGTGGCATGCCATCCAGAGCTTGGTGGCGCTGCAAAAGGAACTGGTCGGCAGTCTTGAGTAGCCGAAGGCGATGGGGAATGGTTTATGGTTGATGGTTAATGGGCCAATTCGCCGATCCTTCATGTACCATCACCCATCATCCATCAACCATTGACCATTGCAGTGATCAAAGAACTGGTGCTGGCGACGCGGAATCCCCATAAGGGCGCGGAGCTTGCCGCGCTGCTTGGCGACCTGGGAATCAGGATCAGAACGCTGGCCGAGTTTCCGGACGCACCGACGGTGGTGGAGGATGGGGATACCTGCCGGGCCAACGCGGTCAAGAAGGCGACCGCGCTCGCGCGGCACACCGGTCTCCCGGCGGTGGCCGATGACACCGGCCTTGAGGTTGACGCATTGGGGGGGCGCCCGGGCGTGCACGCGGCGCGGTACGCCGGCGAAGGCGCGACCTACGAGAACAATTGGCGCAAGCTGATCCGTGAGCTGGAGGGAGTTCCGAAGGAACGACGTCGGGCGCGCTTCATCACGGTGGCGGCGGTTGCCATGCCCTCCGCCAAAGTGGCGATTGCGGAGGGGTCGCTTGAAGGGCTGATCACCGAAGCGCCTGCCGGGACACAGGGATTCGGGTACGATCCGGTATTTTTTGTGCCGGAGGTCGGCAAGACCTTGGCGCAACTGACGCTGGCCGAGAAAAATCGAATCAGCCACAGGGCCAGGGCATTCGCAAAAGTGCGGGAAATCCTCCTTAAGTTATGAGTTGTGAGTGTTTAGTGTTGAGTTTAGGATATGGGAAGGTTTTTTTCTTTAACTCATCACTCAAAACTCATAACTCAGCACTGTTTTAGTGTCGGGGCGTAGCGCAGCCTGGTAGCGCACCTGCTTTGGGAGCAGGGTGTCGGAGGTTCAAATCCTCTCGCCCCGACCATCTCATGTGGGTAGATGAGGAGAGGATTTGAAGCCGGCGAGCGCCGACCGAATAGGGAGGAAAAGGCTCTATCAGCCCGTCAGCGAGCCGGCCGGGTCGTAAGGGCAGGCGAAGCCTGGCCCTGGAGACCAAATCCTCTCGCCCCGACCATCTTATTTGGAACAGGTGATGCGTGATGCGCGAGGAAGAACGTATCGTTTATGCCCATCACTCATGACGCATCACTCATCACGGGTTTCTCTCGTAACCCGCGCCCGTAGCTCAGTTGGAGAGAGCCCCAGCCTTCTAAGCTGGTTGTCGCCGGTTCGACTCCGGCCGGGCGCGCCAGTCTTTCCATAATGGTCAACCCACAGCAAGGGAGGTCGCCCATGCCGACTTACATTAGCCTCATCAACTGGACCGACCAAGGAATCCGGAACGTGAAAGATTCGCCAAAGCGTTTGGACTCAGCCAAGAAGATGCTCAAGGAGATGGGGAGCGAACTGAAGGCGTTCTACATGACCCAGGGGAGCTATGACGCCATCGTCATTATGGAGGCCCCAGACGATGAGGTGATGGGGAAGTTCCTCCTCAAGATCGGCTCCGCCGGAAATGTCCGGACGATCACCCTGAGAGCCTATTCAGAAGCTGAATACCGGAAAATCATCGCGGCGCTTTCCTGACGCAGGGTGATGACCCCGCGTCCGCAGGAACGCGGGGTCGCAGGAAGGCTATCGAATGCCACGCTGGCTTTCTGCCGCGCTGCTCATCTCCATTCCCTGTTTCCTTGCCTTGTTCGCGTATGACGCGGTGGCGATTTTGGTGTTCAGGCGCGGTGAATACCAGCTTGTGCCAGCCCATGATCTGGCACGCGGGGTGAGCCAAGATCTGGGGCTTGTCACCGTTTATGCGATGGCGGTGACGCCGCGCGTGATCAATGTGGTGGCAGACTATGCCCGAAAATCACGCCGCCTCTGCCTCATCATGCTTGGTCTGGGTATCGCCTGGTACGATGTACTGTGCGCCTCAGCCACCCGGATACTGGCCGAGCCACCGGGATTCGCAGTCAGTCTTGTCGTACTGTTCGTCGTTCCGTTCGTTCTTGCGCCGTGGTATGTACAGTGGCTTAAGTCCTGGATCCCTCGAGATCAGTAATGCACCACTGTATGCTTTCAGATAATCCTTCTATCGTTTCGGATAATTGGCACCGGTTTTCCACTTAGCTTCATTTCTCTCAACTATTTGAAACGCTTATCTATTTGTCCTCTTAAATAAAATGGAACGATACTTGCGGTTGAACTGATGGAATATGGCCTAACGTCGGGGTCTGCTGTCCGTCGCAACCCCTGAGATCTGGAATGAGTTTGGACCATGTCGAGAGATTCCGTTGCAGGTAAAGGCCACTGAATTGCTCCGGACATCTAGCCATCGGAGAGAGCCGACGACGAACTGAAAGGAGGCTGAAGATGGCCACGGTTCTGGTGGTGGATGACGAGCCAATGGTCCGCAACCTGCTCTCGCAGTTCTTGACCCTGCGGGGCTACCGGGTTTGCACGGCCCAGGACGGCTCGCAGGCGTTGGCCATGGTGAAGCAGGAGCAACCCCAGTCGATCATTCTGGATTTATACATGCCGGACATGAACGGGCTGGAGGTGCTGCGTCAGCTAAGGAGCCAAGAGTACAGGGGCGGGGTGATCGTGCTCACCGCCAGCCAGGATGAACAGTTGCTGCAGGAGATGTTGGAGCTGGGATCGGTGGATGTCATGGGCAAGCCGGTGGATCTCGAGCGACTGGCGCTGCTGATTCAGGTGAGCCTGGTGATCAAGGAAGAATGAGCTCGCAAGCTTGGGTGTGAGACGTGACTCCGACACGATCTCTCCGATGGCGTTGACTGTATCTGGAGCAGAGTAATCTTCTATTGACCAGTTGCGTTCCTCAACCACTTCATCTTCAGTGCCTGTTCCGGCCATCCCGTTGCGAATCCGCTTCAAACTCATCAAAATATAGACGGCCAGCATCTGCCTCATCAATCCGGCTGAATACCTTGACCGCCACGAGAATACAGGTGCCGGCTGCGCTCCTCATTTTGGTTCTATGGGGGTGCAGCCATGATGTGAGGCTGGTCAATATGAGCGATGGCACGACGATCAGCGGCACATCCACCATCTGGAATCAGTCTATTACCCTAGCGTTACCTTCGGGAGAGATTGTGGAAGGTCGGTACGTTCCCCTCACGACCGCCTCGATAGGCGTCGGTTCGCTGTTTTATGGAGCCAATGTGGGCACCATGTTGGGTAAAGACATCAGTGGCCGTTTTCATGGGTACGCTCGCTTAACCGGAAAGAATGGGACTGTCGTCGAGATGGTTTTTTCGAGTGACTGGACCGGGCACGGGTTTGGTATCGCGAAAACAAATTCCGGAGAGGAATACAGAGTGACGTTCTAGCGCCGGCCGACAGAGCATCCATCCTCCGTCAATTGCTTTTCCTGCCTCGCAATCCTACAATGACGCCACGGAACGACTTGATGTCTCGACGAAACGGCATACCTCGCTCCAAGCATGTATCTCGAAAGCCCGCTGTGGCGGTTGAAAACGGCGCGAAGAGGCGGTTTCAGCATCGTCTGCTGAAATGGTACCGGCAGTACGGCCGCGATCTGCCCTGGCGGAAGACTTCCGATCCGTACAAGATCTTGGTCTCGGAAGTCATGCTCCAGCAGACCCAGGTGGACCGGGTTATTCCCAAGTATCACGAGTTTCTGGAACGCTATCCCGCCTTTAAGGATTTGGCCGAGGCGTCGCCCGAAGAGGTGCGAGAGACCTGGTATCCGCTCGGGTACAATATCCGTCCGCTCCGCTTGCACAGCATCGCGCGCGAGACGGTGGCCCGGTATGGCGGCACGCTTCCCAAGGACTCCGAAGAATTACTCTCGTTCAAGGGAATCGGCCGGTACACGGCCGGCGCCATTCGGTCGTTTGCCTTCAACGAGGACGCGCCGATCCTGGACACGAATGTGATGCGAGTCCTGTATCGGGTGTTCGTTGGAGCCGGCGATCCTAAAGCGCAAAAAGCCAAGCTCTGGGCATTGTCCGAAGCCTTGATTCCGAAAGGCAAGGGGTACGATTTCAACCAAGCCCTGATGGACTTCGGCGCCATCGTGTGCACCGCCCGCGATCCCTACTGCCTGCTCTGTCCCATGAAGGACTTTTGCAAAAGCTACCCGTTTGAGCCTAATCGTAACACGTGACGCGTGATGCGTAATGAGCAAGAAAGTCGCGAAGTCTAACCCTTCACGCATCACGGATCACGCATCACGTCAAACAATCCAGGTCGCAGCAGGGCTGATCCTCCACGAAGGTCGCTATTTGATCACTCGCCGGAAAGGGGGTGTCCACCTGGGCGGGCTCTGGGAGTTCCCCGGGGGCAAGCGCGAGCCGGGCGAGTCGTTGGAAGACTGTCTGCGACGGGAGTTGCGGGAGGAACTGGGAGTCGAGATCACGGAACCGGTTCGATATCGTGTTATCCGCCACGACTATCCGGATAAGGCGGTGGAGCTGCATTTCTTCCGCTGTTCGATCCGGGTCGGATCCGTGCGGTCGCTTGACCGCGACGATCTCTGCTGGGTGCCCCCTGAGGAGTTAACACGGTTTGATTTTCCGCCGGCGAACCGTCCGCTGATCGAGGCTCTGCAAGGGTTGCGACGGTGAGAGAGGATGCAGTTTCCACTTGATGCCAAGCTGAAGGATGGCACGCCGGTTCAGCTTGTCCTGGCCGGCCACAAGGACGTCGAACTATTGCGCCAGCTCTATCGTGTGATCGTCGCGGAAGGGACATCGTATCCGCATGATCGATTTCCGGATCAGGACGACTTCATGGAGTACTGGTTCCGGGGAAAGAGCACCGTTGCGGCGTATCTGCGGGATCGCACGCGCGATGCCCAGATGCTTGGCGCGTTCTACCTCAAGCCGAACTGGCCCGGACGCGCCCGACAAGTCGCCAATGCGGGCTTCATCGTGGCGCCGGAGTGGCGGAACAAAGGGATGGGGTGGCTGCTGGGGGCCACCATGTTGCAGTATGCGAAGGAGCTAGGGTATCGGAGCGTGATTTTCAACCTGGTCTTCTCGGAGAATCAGGCGGCCCGGCATCTGTGGAAGAAATTGGGCTTCACGGAGCTTGGCGTCATCCCAGGCGCGGTGCGCAAGAACGATGGGACGTACCAGGATGGGGTTATTGTGTTCCGGTCGCTCTTGGAAGCGGATAGCTAATAGCGAGCAGCGAATAGCCAGGGGACTGCTGTCAAGGATGCTTAAGCTGCTAGCTACTCGCTGCCAGCTTATGGTTCTTTAATGAAAGTGGTGCTCGACATTGAGACGGTGCAAGCCCCGCGGGAAGAATGGGCACGACTGGTCGGACTGCCGACTTCGACCGAGACAGAGGGCTGGGCGGAGAACGCGGACGACCTGTTTGCCCGTGCTGAAGCCGATGGACGGAGGCGGAGTGAAGACGACCTCTACGAGCGATCCTCTTTTGACGGGACGTTCAGCCGGATCGTCTGCATTGGCATGCTCGCGTTTTCAGACGCGATGGATCCGCAAGGGGCCGTGTGCTGGTACGGCTCCAATGAGAAAGAGATACTCGGGCAGTTCTGGGCCAGGTTCGCACACGATCGTCCGTCCCTCTTTATCACTCACAACGGGTTGGGATTTGACCTGCCGTTCATCAAGAAACGGTCCATCATTCACCAGGTGAAGCCCAGCATCGAGATCAACCTAGCCAAGTTTCGGATCGAGCCGGTCTATGACACGATGGCGGTCTGGAGCAACTGGGAGACTCGCGGCTGGATCAAACTGGATGTGCTGGCGCGCGCGCTGAATGTCGAGACGAAGTCAGGCAGCGGGAAGCAGGTGGCCGGCATGTGGGCGAAGGGGCAGGGGAAGGACATCGCCGAGTATTGCTTGCAGGATACCTATGTCACCTATGCCTGTTACTGCCGCATGAACTTCCGCCAGCCGATCTCCCGGGAAGTGTGCCTCCTCCATCGCGAGCTGGTTGAAGTCACCTAGTGGACGGCGCTCCTGCGAAGCGAGAGGGAAAGATTCAAACAATGTGGGGGTACTGGAAAACTGCCGCGGTGATCGCACAACTGAGGGGCTAGCGAGGGACCGCCTTACCAGATGTCGAGGCCCATCAGGACCAGCCCGACCATGAGCCATCCAAGCAGTCCGGCCGAGATGATATTTTCCAGGCTCATCTAACGACTCCAGGAGATTCTCTCTATAAAAGGGCTGCAAAGGAAGTGCCGGGCGGCCTCGGCAAACACGGAGCGGTTGATCCTTGGAATATTGATAAGGTTATCGGGCCGTTATATCGATTGAATCTGCGGAAGAAGTGTCGGCTGGTCTCGCCTTCAACGGTTCGCTTTTCGGACAAGTTTGTACGGGGGGGCTGACGATTTTGCACAGAGGCACCACCCTTCAGCGGGATTCTCTTGCGGCAGAGCAGAGTGGGAATGACCGAGAGGCTGTAGGTCGGAAGCACTGAAGGGCTAGCTGACAGGAATCTCTTCGCCAAACAAGGTGGTCGCCGAGACCCGGGTGATCGTAATCGGAATGAGATCGCCCGGGCGAATTCCGGAACCGCGTTTCTCACAGACCACGGTGATGTTGCCGTCGGTCCGGCCCATCCACTGCGCCGAGGACTTCTTGGCGTCCCCTTCCACCAACACCAGCACGGTCCGCCCGATCATCTCGCGGTTCTTCTCGAGCGAGATCGCCTTCTGGAGCTCCACCAGGCGGGTAACCCGATCCGACTTGACCGTCTCGGGCACGTCGTCCCGATATTTACGCGCGGCGATCGTGTTCTTGCGCTCCGAGTATTTGAAGATGAACGCTGCGTGGTAGCCTACTTCCCGCACGACCTGGTAGGTGTCCAGGAACTCTTCCTCGGTCTCGGTGCAAAAGCCGCAGATGATGTCGGTGGTCAGCGCGATGTCGGATCGGCGTCGGCGGATGTCCTCCACCAGCGCGAGATAGTCCTTGCGGCTGTACGTCCGATTCATCAACTGGAGAATGCGATCATTGCCGGCCTGGAGCGGCAGGTGGATGTGTTTGCAGATATTCGGGTGGCCGGCCACGGCATCCAGCAAGGCGGGAGGGAAGTCTTTGGGGTGCGGTGAGGTGAACCGCACCCGCTCAATGCCGGGCAGGTCCGCCACGGCCGTGATGAGGCGAGCGAAGTCCCAAGTACACCCTCCCGCCACAGGCGCGCCAAGACGCGCCCCTTCCCGGGCCTCGAACCGGTAGGAATTCACGTTCTGTCCCAGCAGCGTGACCTGCTTGTAGCCGTGCGACGCAAGATGCTCGGCTTCCCGGATGATCCCGCGTGGATCCCGAGACCGCTCGCGCCCGCGCGTGTACGGCACCACGCAGAACGTGCAGAAGTTGTCGCACCCGCGCATGACCGCGATCCAGGCGTTCACCCCCTCGGTTCGCTCCGGCATGATGTCCTGGTATGTCTCGTATTCGGACAGATCAACCGCGATCCCTTTTTGCGCACAGCCGTTTTCTTGCGACTCGATCGCCTGCGCGATCAGGCCGGGCAACCGGCGATACGAGTCAGGCCCCACCAGGACATCAACGATCGATTCGGTCTCCATCAGCTCTTTCTTGAGGTTCTGGGCCATGCAGCCCAGCACGCCGATCACGAGGCTGCGCTGTCGCTTGATCGCCTTGAGATCGGCCAGGTGCCCGTACACCTTATTGTGGGCGTTCTCCCGAATCGCGCACGTGTTCATGAGGACCACGTCGGCCCGTTCTTTATCATCGGTGAAGCTGAATCCCTCGGCTTTGAGCAACGAGCGCACCAGCTCGGTGTCGTACTCGTTCATCTGACAGCCGAAGGTCTCGATGTGGACCCGGTATGTCGACGCCGTCTTATCCATCTCCCTGGGCTAATTCATATCTTGGCGCCGTTCCATGACCCAATTCTTGGCGTCGTCGCTGCAATACAGCTTCCCGTCCTGCCTCAGCTCGCCGGTCACCGTGTGCCAGGTTCCGTCGCTCAGCCACTGGCGGGCGGTGAAGCGTTTCCCCTCTGACGAGATCATGTGGAACACCGGATCTCCGTTCTGAACGGCGGTGATGCGTGTCTGCATCGCCACCCCGAACGGTTCCTGGAGCTGAACGTCATAGCCAAGCTGAGGGCTGACCCACGTGCCGTCAAATAGCCCCGACATAGGGGGGGCGGACCCGTATGCGCAGCCCGTGATCAGGGTTGCTAGCCACAGTCCGGCCACAGCCAGCAAAGGTCCAGCGAAATTGGGGAATTGCTTCAGCATCCTGCTAGTTGCCCGACCGCGAGCCCGTCCATCACGCCGGTCACAACCACGTCTTGGACCGCGTTCGAGATATCTGATGACGCCGCCACTCCAACCCGAATGTAGTTTCCGGTCAGCCCGGTCCACAGACCATCGGGGTCTCTTGACTCGAAGAGGACCTTGACAGTCCGGCCGATCTGCTTCTGGTAAAACGCCAAGCGTTTCGCGCGGGAGAGTTCCGAGAGGGTCCGGCTTCGGGTCTTCACCGTTGCCGGACGAACGGTGTTTGTCATCCGCGCCGCGGCGGTGCCCGGCCGCTTGGAGAAACTGAAGACATGGAAGTAGCTGAAGGGGAGTTCCGCCGCCAATGCGAGCGTGTTGGCGAACTCCTGCTCCCCTTCCCCAGGGAACCCCACCATGATATCGGTCCCGAGTCCGAGATCCGGGATCCGGCGGACCGCCTTCTCGATGAAGGCGGCGTAGTCCCGGACGGAGTACCGTCGGTTCATGGCCCGCAAGATCCCGTCATCTCCGCTCTGGAAAGGGACATGCAGGTACTGGCACAATTTCTTGGAATCGGCCATGTAGTCCAGCAGCGCGTCCGGGATGGTCGTCGGCTCGATGGAAGAAATCCGAAGGCGTTCCACACCCTCCATCCGCTCTAGTTCCTTGATGAGATCCAACAGCGAACGTCCCCCACAAGCGTATTGGCCGATGTTGACCCCCGTCAGCACCAGCTCCCGGTGCCCACGCGCGGCCAACTCTTCCGCCTCCCGGAGCACATCTTCCGGTCGGCGGCTGCGCTCGTGTCCCCGGGCAAACGGGATGATGCAGAAGGAGCACATGAAATTACAGCCGTCCTGGACTTTCAGGTTGGCCCGCGTGGACTGGTAGTCTCCGGCTCCAGCCAGGACGAAGTCTTCTCGGTCGATCTTCCGCGTGTGCAGGAGCTGTGGAGCCGGCTGCTTGTGCAGCGTGGGAGGCGCGGGAAGGTAATCGGGCAGATTCATCTTGTACTGGGCGCCCACAATCAGATCGATGCCGGACACCTGGCGAAGCGCCTCGGCTCCGGTCTGGGCATAGCACCCGGTCACGGCCACAAATGCGTGCGGCGAATGTCGCAGCGTCCGCCGGACAAGATACCGGCAGTCCGTCTCGGCGTGCTCCGTGACGGAGCAGGTGTTCAGAACCAGAAGATCGGTCGGCTGTCCGAACTCCACCAGATGGTACCCGTCCTTCTTCAAGCGGTCCGCGAGCAGGGCGGTCTCGGCCTGGTTCAGACGGCAGCCGATGGTGTAGAGTGACGCTCTGGGCTGCGCTTGTCGCATGGTGGTGACATTATAGGGGACGACCTTTCCGACGGCAAGTAGCGCACCGCACCGCTGTTGACAGAGTTGGACAGGCTCATGGTAAGATGCGCTCCTGCGATCGCACAGACGGTCACTCCGAGGAAGACATCCTGATTGACTGGCTTGCCGTCATCCCTTTGATGGCTTAGAAGCTGGGAGGTGCACAGTGAGAGGTGCACTGAGTAAGGGACTGGGAGTTGGCGTACTGCTCGCAGTGATCTTCTTGGCGCTTCTTAATCCTCACACCGCCTGGACGAAGGGAAACCTTCCTATAGAACCGGACGAGAACTTGAGGGTCGATGAACTCTACGACCATGAAGCGCGCCTGTTCCTCATGCTCTTTTCGCTGAAAGGCAACGGGGAAGTGGATTACATCACCGGCCGCATGGTGCAGGAGCACGCCCGGAGCCACTATGGGAATCCGGTCTATTACACCAAAAAATTTCCGCTGTTCTACTGGTGGAACCACACGATGTGGAATGACCCGGAAGAGGATGGTGTGAACGGGAACGAGAAGGTCTATCAGGAGAACGTCGATTTCGATCGGACCCGCTATAAGCCTTGTCTCTTCAACGGCCAACCCTGCTGATCTACTCCTTCGATTTCTCCCATCAACGTTCAACTGCGTGACTTGTCGGGTGCGTCATCGGTCCAGCGCTTGACCCACGGCAGCAAGGCAAAAGCGGGCAAGGCCAGGACACAGGTCAGGCTGAAGTACGCGGCGTAGCCGAGCTGCTGAGTGGCAAAGCCGGAGAAGCTTCCGGACACCACGCGGGTCAGTCCGAAGAGAGCGCTGAGCAAGGCGTACTGGGTGGCGGCGTGGGTCTTGCCGCAGAGGCTCATCAGGAACGCAAGAAAAGGTGCGGTGCCCAGGCCCCCGCAGAACGACTCCACCACCGACGCTGTGTACATCAAGAGCGTGGAGGGGGGACCGGCCGCGGCCGCCGCGTAGATCAGGTTGGAGCCGGCTTGGAACAAGCCCAGCATCCATAGCGAACGGAAAATGCCCCACCGCTTCGTGAGCATGCCACCCAGGAGCGCGCCGACGATGGTGCTCACAACCCCGGCCGTTCCTGGCACCATCCCGATCTCGACCGGCGTGAAGGCGCGGTCCACCCAAAAAGGTTTGATCATCGGTCCCAACGCCATATCGCCCAGCTTATAAGTCAGCACGAACAGCGCCACGCCCGTAAAGCCCGGCCTTGAGAGAAACTGGCGGAGCGGGACAACAACCGCATCATGCAGGCTGGCAGGACGATGGTCAGCCGCGTTGTTGGCTGATATCGTGCGGGGGCTTCTGCTGCAGAGCAAGGCTGAGAGCGCCATGACGGCCGCCGCGGCGAGAAAGGTCCACGTCCACCCCATGAATCCACCGAGGGCCACAAACAGCCCTCCGGACACGATCAATGCGATGCGGTAGGCGGTGACGCGTACACCGTTGCCGGGTCCCAGCTCATCCTTGTCCAGCAGCTTGATCGTATAGGCGTCGATCGCAATGTCTTGGGTGGCCGAGAGGAAGGCCAGCAGCAGGAGCAGCATCCATAAGTGGATGCCAATGTGATTCGGATCCACGACCGGGACAGCCAGGAGCCCTAGGGCAAGCAGCGCCTGACACCAGGTAATCCAGGTTCGGTACTGTCCCCACAGGTCCACGGCGGGAGCCCAGAGCCATTTGAACGTCCAAGCCAGGCCGACAACATTCAGCAGGCCAATCTGAGCCAGGCTGACGCCGTGGAGACGGAAGTAGACCGGAAAGGTATCCACCAGGAAGCCGAACGGAAATCCCTCGGCGAAGTAGAGTACCCCCACCCAGAAGAGTTTTGTGCGGAGGGTCATGAATGCGGACGAGCCGATGTCCCAGGCTTCTTCAGAAACCCGCCTAGGCGATCGGCGAGACGGTCCAACGACCGGTTATGCCTGCAGCTTTCGCTGCAGGTAGAGCACAAAGAGCATGAGAACCGGCAGTGGGGCGAACAGAAACGGAACCAACCAGAACCAGACATTCTTCCCGCGCACCCGTGCCTGGTCGATCATCCACACGAACACCCAGATGACCAGCCCGACATAGTTCAAGGTGATCCAGCGCGTCGTGTGCATTTTCAAGTTGCTGGATGCGGCTCCGGTACTCTGTATCAGAAATAACCCGAGCAAGATAACGAAGGCGGCCAGCAACCCGATGACGATCCGTTTGCTCCAGACAAACATGTCAGCCTCCCTCCTCCGGTTCGGTGCATCACGCCGCTGTGGCGCGAGTCAGACGGAAGATAGGCGACAAGCGTTGAATTGTCAAACGACGCGCAGCTAACTGAGCGCTGGCAGGATTCTTGACTCGGCGTGGCTGTGAGTCCATGATTCGCCGGAGCTGAGCCGTCCACATCTCCTTGAGATGAGACCGTGCTGAGATGAACACCACGGGTCTGAGCATCATTGTTGTGCTGCTAGGGATCTGCGTGGGACTGGCAGGGACAAACCCGACCACGCAGGAATACGGGGCATTCCTGGAAACGTCGTTAAGCAAGGCGCTTGAGAAAATGGATCACACTGAGACGTCGCGTCAGAGGGAGATTATCCGAGACCTGCTCAAGACCCAGGGCAAGAAGGTGATTGACCTCCTCGTTCATTCGAAAACCGTGCGACGCAATTACGGGCTCTTCAGTGTCTTTGAGACCCGTGTGTTTGAGGTCCGAGTGCTCGTGGTGGGGGTGGGCCCTATCTTCATCCCGGTTGACGACGTCGAGGTCATCACCCGGAAACTGGGACAGCTTATGCTCTCCAGCCTGTTAATTATTTCCCTGCCCGCTCGACTCACCTGTTGATAGTTCCGGTCTGACCATCCCGCCGGCCGCTCGGATGGCGGGATTTTTATATCCCCAGCTTCTTCTAAGTTATCCACAGGCCAGGCCACAATATCTGGTATATTTTTTATTGACAAACGCAAAAATAAGCAATATATTGCGCCTCGACCTGTTCCCTGACTTTGCGGTTTTCTCGGTGTTGAGGGTCATCAGATGAACCAGTCTGAACCTCAAGGGATGCTCGGCGATCAGCTTGGGAACAGATCCTTACCGAAGAGTTGACCAATAGGAAAAAAGGGCGCTGGTAGACCGACCGGCGCCTTTGTATTTTGTGGGCCTTTCGAATCAGAGGGACTGGCTGTCCCTGAAACGCTGACGCTTTTGTCACGCTGCTAAACAGCAGGGAGGGATGACGTGAGGATCGAACGCAGATTCACGCGGCGGGGGCAGAGTCCCTGTGAGGGCATTCAGTTCGTAAAACGTTCCTCAGAGATCAGGAATCCCGACGGCTCCACGGTCTTCAAATTGGACAACATTGATGTCCCAGACCGTTGGACCCAACTGGCGGTGGATATCCTGGCGCAGAAATATTTCCGCAAGGCCGGTGTCCCCCAGGTCGGGCCGGATGGGAACGTTCTCGCCGGACCGGACGGGAAGCCGGTGCTGGGCGGCGAACGCGATGCGCGCCAGGTCTTCCACAGAATGGCCGGATGCTGGACCCACTGGGGCAAGAAGTTCGGCTATTTCAACACGAAGGAGGACGCGTCTGCCTTTTATGACGAGCTGTGCCACATGCTGGCTCGTCAGATGGTGGCTCCCAATTCGCCGCAGTGGTTCAACACCGGCCTGCATTATGCCTACGGCCTCTCCGGCCCATCCCAAGGTCATTACTATGTAGACCCGAAGACGCATGAGATGGTCAAGGCCGCCAACGCGTTCGAGCACCCGCAGGTGCATGCCTGCTTCATCCAATCAATTGAAGACGACTTGGTCAATGAGGGCGGGATCATGGATCTGTGGACCCGCGAAGCGCGGATCTTCAAGTACGGCTCAGGGACCGGGACGAATTTCTCCAGGCTGCGCGGCGAAGGTGAGCCGCTCTCGGGAGGAGGCAAGTCCTCAGGATTGATGTCCTTCCTCAAGATCGGGGATCGCGCGGCCGGCGCCATCAAGTCCGGCGGGACCACCAGGCGGGCAGCCAAGATGGTGTGCCTGGATCTCGACCACCCCGACGTGGAGGAATTCATCGACTGGAAGGTGGTCGAAGAACAGAAGGTGGCCGCCATGGTCACCGGCTCCAAGATCTGCGCGCTTCGGCTGAACGCGGTGCTGAAGGCCTGCCATGTGCCTGATGGGGAGGGCAGGACGAAGGTGGAGACGGACCCGCAGAAGAATCCTGCGCTCCGGGACGCGCTCAGGACCGCCCGGCTTACCGCGGTACCCGAGGCGTACATCCAGCGCATGTTCGCGTACGCAAGGGAAGGGTTCACCCATTTCGTGTTCCACGAGTACGACACCAACTGGGACGGCAAAGCCTACCAGACGGTGTCGGGCCAGAACTCGAACAACAGCGTGCGGATTCCGCACGCGCTCGCCGACGCGCTGGAGAAGGACGGGGACTGGGCGCTCAAACGTCGGACGGACGGCAAGGTCACCAAGACGGTCAAGGCCCGCGAGCTTTGGGACAAGATCGCCTGGGCGGCCTGGCTCTGCGCCGACCCCGGCACCCAGTACGACACCACCATCAACGAATGGCACACCTGCCCGGAGGACGGACGGATCAACGCGTCGAATCCATGCAGCGAATACATGCATCTCGACGATACCGCCTGCAACCTCGCGTCGTTGAACCTGGGCGAGTTCTTCACACCGGATGGGCGCTTCAACCTGGAAGACTTCCGGCACGCGGTCCGGCTCTGGACCGTCCTGCTGGAGATCAGCGTGCTGATGGCCTCGTTCCCGAGCCGGGTCATCGCGCAGAAGAGCTTCGTGTTCAGAACGCTGGGGCTGGGCTACGCCAACTTGGGTACCATCCTCATGCGGCAAGGCATTCCCTATGACGCGCCGAAAGCGCTGGCCATCTGCGGGGCGATCACAGCGATTCTGACCGGCGAGTCCTACGCCACTTCGGCCGAGATGGCGGCCGAGCTCGGGCCGTTCGAGGGCTATGCGCGGAACCGCGAGCACATGCTGGGGGTCATCCGCAACCACCGGCGCGCCGCCTACAACGCTCCGTCGGAGGAGTACGAAGGCCTCACCGTCAAGCCACAGGGGATCCAGCCGCAACACTGCCCGCCGGATCTGCTGCTGGCCGCCAGACGGGCGTGGGATCGAGCTCTGGAGCTGGGCACGGTGTACGGATTCCGCAACGCTCAGACGACGGTGATCGCGCCGACCGGCACGATCGGGTTGGTCATGGACTGCGACACCACCGGCATCGAGCCGGACTTCGCCCTGGTCAAGTTCAAGAAGCTGGCGGGCGGCGGCTACTTTAAAATCATCAACCAGAGCCTTCCGCCTGCGCTGACCACGCTCGGGTACGCCGAGGCGCAGATCCAGGACATCGTGACTTACTGCACCGGGCGTGGGACGCTCAAGGGAGCGCCGTTCATCAATCACGAGGCGCTGCAGACCAAGGGATTCGACGGCGCGGCGCTGGATCGACTGGAGGCGGCGCTCGGGCAGGCCTTCGAGATCCAGTTTGCGTTCAACAAATGGACGCTCGGCGAGGAGTTCTGCCAGGCGAAGCTGGGTCTGACCGACGACCAACTGAACGACCCGAGCTTCAACATGCTGAAGACGCTCGGGTTCACCCAGGAGCAGATCACCGCCGCGAACGACTACTGTTGCGGCACCATGACCGTGGAGGGCGCGCCGCATTTGATGCCGGAGCACCTGCCGGTGTTCGACTGCGCCAACCGGTGCGGCCGGACCGGCCAGCGCTTCATCCCGGTGGACGCGCACATCCGGATGATGGCCGCGGCCCAGCCGTTCATCAGCGGCGCCATCAGTAAGACCATCAACATGCCGGCCGACGCCACCATCGAGAACGTGAAGGCCTCGTACCGGCTGGCCTGGCACAGCATGCTGAAGGCGGTGGCGCTGTACCGCGATGGATCGAAGCTTAGTCAGCCCCTGAACGCCTCAACGGATTCCGGCGAGGCGGGGGAGGCGATCGGCGGCGAGGTCATGGCGGCGGCCGAGAAGGTCACCGAGCGCGTCATGGTGCGGTACCTGGCCAAACGGCGGCGGATGCCGGAGCGGCGTCTCGGCTACACCCAGAAGGCGATCGTCGGCGGACACAAGATCTACCTCAGGACCGGCGAGTATGAGGACGGGACGCTGGGCGAGATCTTCCTGGACATGCACAAGGAGGGCGCGGCCTTCCGGAGCCTGATGAACTGCTTCGCCATCGCCATCTCGTTGGGCCTCCAGCACGGCGTGCCGCTGGAAGAATTCGTCGAGGCGTTCGTGTTCACCCGGTTCGAGCCGAACGGGCCGGTCAAGCTGAATGACCACATCAAGATGTCCACCTCGATCATCGACTACATCTTCCGCGAGCTGGCCATCACCTACCTGAGCCGGCACGATCTGGAACAGGTGGTGGAGGACGATTTGCGCGGGGATTCGGTCAAGAAGGATGCGCAGGATCCGGAGTGCATGGACGGTGAGCCGGCCGACGCGCAGACACTGGCGTCCGCCTCGATCAGCCCCGTGTTCCCAGCACGAGATGGAAGAGGGAACGGGAATGGATCCCATGGATCCAAGGGGAACGGCCACAGCAGTGCCAGTATTGCACACAAGCTTGAGTTGATGCGCGAGACGCTCACGTACACGGCGGTCCAGGTCGCCCGGCAGAAGGGGTACGAGGGCGACCCGTGTGGGGAATGCAAGCAGTTCACGCTGGTCCGAAATGGTACCTGTCTCAAGTGCGACACCTGCGGCGCGACCAGCGGATGTTCGTAGCGATGGTGACAGAAAGCGCTGCGGCCGGGCCGACTCCCGTGCTCGCAGAGCGCGCACGATCAGAAGGGATGAGGCGGAGCGACCAGGGAATTCCCGTGCTCCCGCAGCGCGCGGCCTCGGAAGGCCCCGGGTACCCGTTGCTTTTGAAGGTGCAACGGGTGATGACGGCCGCAGTAGGAATCCCCCGGTCGCCCCGCTTGAAAAAGGGGGCTGCCAGTAAAAGAAGTACTCGCTCAATGCGCGCAATTGGAGTCAGCCCGACCACCGCGTAAAGATCAGTTCACTCGCTTTTTTGTAGAGGAAAGGGGGAGAGATGAGCACGATTACCCATGAGGCGGGGGTTCAGTCCCTCCATGACCATGTCGTGAACCTCGTGGCGCAGCGCTGGGCCAAGTCAGCTCAATCCAAGGTGACGATTAACACCGGCTCGGAGAAAAAGGGGCGCGCAGGATTTGACCGGAACACCCCGGATCTCGTCGGATGGAAGTCAAGCCCCAAGGGGACGACGGTCGAGTGGATTGCGGAAGTCGAAACCAAAGAGTCTCTTTCCAGGCTGGAAATGCGCGCTCGGTGGCAAGACGATGCCGCCTTGGGCGTGCCGTTTTACCTGTTCGTGCCGAAGGGATGTAGAGCGAGGGCCCAGCAAGTTGCTGTGAAGGCCGGGGTCACGTTGAACGGCATCTACGAGTACGCCTTTGTGCATGAGACGCTCCAGCTATTGTGAGAAGAGGAGTCTGGCGGGGCCCGGCGCTCTCGCGCCTCCCGGAGCGGCCCCTCCGGGCTCATCACCCATTGCA
>CAYJUP010000012.1:0-22839 GCA_964373365.1 uncultured Nitrospiraceae bacterium | reverse complement strand
TGAGTTATCTGTCGGTGCCATGTTAAAGGACCAGCAGAAAGATACAAGGGGTGAGAGGTGGTGAAAGGCCATCCTGAAGCTCCTCACGCCTCACGTTTCACGCCTAACGGGTTTCCATGGGAACGGCTTTTATTGGCTTCGGGTCCAACCTCGGTGATCGGCTGGATTTCTGCGATCGGGCCGTAACCCTGCTGAGCCTCATGCCCGCGACGCAGGTCGCGGCGGTGTCGTCGCTCTATGAAACGGAGCCGGTGGCCAATGCGGGGAGCCCGGGAAGCGGCTGGTTTCTGAACGGCGTCGTGCGCCTTGAAACGGAAGTGACTCCGGAGAGCCTCCTTGAGGTCTGCCGCGAAGTGGAGCGGGCACTCGGCCGAAATGAGGAGAGACGTGATGGCCCCAGAACGCTTGACCTGGACATTTTATTTTACGGGGACCGAGTGATCAACAAAGCCGGCCTGGTCATTCCTCACCCCCGTCTGCATCTCAGACGGTTTGTCCTGGCCCCGATGGTTGAACTCGACCCGGGCTGGCGGCACCCCGTCTTGGACCGAACCGTCAAGGACCTGCTCGATCATCTGGCCGATCCCGCTCAGGTTCGCCGGATCGATCCCGCTCCCGGCTCCCGATACGGCTCTCGTCCCGCCTGCAGTTGGCGAACCCCTGCGCGACACTCCGTCTGATGCGAATCATCCGATCCTCGCGGACTCTGTCAGCTTGGAGTCGTCATCTCCATCGCGAGGGGGTAGTGATCGGGTTGGTGCCGACCATGGGCGCGCTCCACGCCGGACATCGCGCCCTGATCAGGAGGGCGCGCTTGTCATGCGACGCCGTGGTGGTGAGTCTGTTCGTGAACCCGCGTCAGTTTGGCCTGGGCGAAGACTTTTCCCGATATCCCAGACGGCTCAGGTCAGATGCCGCCGTGTGTCAAGAAGAGGGGGTGGACGTGGTGTTCGTCCCGACCCGCGGAGAGATGTATCCGCCCGGCTTTGGAACGTCGGTCGCGGTGCAGCGCCTGTCGCGGAGATGGGAAGGCGAGCGCCGGCCCGGCCATTTCGAGGGTGTGGCAACCGTCGTGACGAAGTTATGCGGTCTGGTAAGGCCGCATGTCGCCTTCTTCGGCCGGAAAGACTTTCAGCAGGCTGCGCTGGCGCGACGGTTGGTGGAGGATCTGAATCTGGGCGCGCGCGTGGTGGTCTGCCCGACGGTGCGGGATAAGAACGGATTGGCCCTGAGTTCCCGGAATCAGTACCTGACGCCGGCTCAGCGCCGCGCCGCGCCGGTCTTGTATGCCGCGTTACGGGCAGGGCACGCTGCAGTCCGGGCCGGGGTTCGCTCCGCCTCCCGGATCCGTCGGGTAATGCGCGACACGATTGCGACGGAGCCCCTGGCGCGGGTGGAGTATCTCACGGTCTGCGATCCGGGCACCCTGGAACCGCGCAGCCGCATCACCGGTGACACCGTGCTGCTCGGCGCCATCCGGTTAGGCCGAGTCCGCCTCATCGATAACCTGCTCGTGAAGAAGTGATGGCGTAGGGGACTCCCGGCTCTGCTCGCGCTACCCATAAAGTCGGCTAGGCGGGGCCGGAGTCAGGCGTCAAAGGGAGGGGCGAGTCATCAATAGGCTACGCACGAACTGACCGAGGCGCTCTTTCTCTTCCATCCCGAGTCGGAGGAATTGCAACCCAACGTCCTTGGAACGCACGGAGCGGACCACCACCGCATCAACCGTCACCGCAGGTTCTCGATCCGAGGTCTGTAGTTGCAGTTGCAGAATGACGCCCGGTGACAACTTGGTCTCGGTCTCTATGGCACAGCCTCCCATTGAGACAAGAGTCACCATTCCGTTGCCGCTTGTCTCATCACCTGAGAAGGTGACCGGGAGCCTGGTCTTGACGCGGTCGTACTCGCGGTGGTCAGGCAGCCGCTTGGAGTAACGAATTCCCCACTGACACGTTCTGAAACGGTGGGTGCAAAGCTGGCAGCGGAAGGGGTAGATGTACGCGAGGCTCAATAGGCGCTCGAGCACGCCCTTCCGATGCGCCCGTCGCACGAACTCTTTCCCGCATTTCGGGCATGGTGGACCCATCAGCCCTCATCCTCGGTGGTCTGTCCCAGGCCGCTCTCGGGGGCACTGTCCACGCCTGAACCGCCTTGCGTGGTGAGGATCGGCTGCAGGTAGGCCGGCGAGTAACCGGACGGCTTGACCCATTTCCCGTCCGCTCGCTTGTGGCCGCCCACTTTGCTCATGTTGGAACGGTGGACTTCCCGGAACACCGGTTCCATGTCAATTCCGCACGAGACGGCCGTCCCGTAAACCACGTACAGCAGGTCCGCCAGCTCCTTGGCCACAGCGGCCACATCCTGATGCGAGAGGGCGTCTTGCAGTTCGTCGAACTCTTCTTGGATCAACCGCGCCCGGAGCGACCGGATCGCCTCATCAGGCACGGTCGGGACGGCCCCGATCAGGATGTCGAACGCGCGATGGAATTCGGCCACCATCCGCTGTTCATCGGTCATGGATTGTCCTCTCTCATTCCCCCGACGGGGTCCGCCGCGGAACAGATTCAATCGGCTCAAGCTGCGGCAGGTCCTTCTCGGACGCGATGCCCAGCTCCTTGAACCTCCGGGCAGCCGGCAAGACGCGGTCATTGAGCGACCCCACCGCCTTGTTGTACGCCTGGACGCTTCTGGCCAGCGCCTGCCCCACGTCTCCCAGATGCTCGGCCAGCACCGCCATCCGCTCGTACAAGTCCTTCCCGAGCTGCCCGGCCTGCTGCGCGTGCTCGCTCAATTGTTCCTGCCGCCATCCATAGGCCACGGCGTGTAACAGCGCAATCAACGTGGTGGGGGTGGCGATGATGACGCGCCGCGCAAATCCATTCTCAATGAGAGCGGGATCCTGTTCGAGCGCGGCACCGAGAAAATGCTCTCCCGGCAGAAACAGCACGACGAATTCCGGCGACTGCGGGAATTGGTTCCAGTAGGATTTGGCGCTCAACTGGTCCATGTGGGCCCGCACCTGGGCCGCGTGCTGGCGTAACCGATCAAGCCGCCGGGTCTCGTCCTGAGTCTCGTGAGCCTCCAAGTAAGCGGAGAGGACCGCTTTCGCGTCCACCACGATCTGGCGGCCGCCGGGGAGCTGAACCACCATGTCGGGCCGCAACCGGCCCTCATCGGTTTCGACACTCTCCTGCTCGACGAAATCACAGTGCGCAACCATCCCCGCCAGTTCGGCCACGCGCCTGAGGGTGATCTCGCCCCAGCGCCCCCTGACGCTGGGCGCGCGCAGGGCCTTGACCAGGTTACCCGTTTCCTGCTGTAGGCGTTGGAGATGTTGGTCGAGCCCGCCGTACGCGGACTGGCGCACGCGCTCCATCTGGCGGAGCTCATCTTCATAGCGTTTGAGGGAATCCTGTAAGGGCTTGACCAAGTGGTCAATCGCTTGTTGACGCTGGGCGAGGTCCCCCTTCGCCTCGGCATGCAGGGTTTCAAAGGACGTTTTCGCCAGGTCCAGGAAGGCCTGATTGTTGGTCTTCAAGGCCTCGCCCGACAACGCTTTGAACGCGTCTGCCATCTCTTGCCGGGCCTGCGTCAGCAGCGCCTTCTGTTCTTGAAGGTTCTTCTGTATCTGGTCGCACCGCGCTTCCGCTACCGCAACCTGTGTGCGCAGGCGTGCTGCTGTCCAGAGACCGGCCAGCAGCGCGCCGAGCAGGAGGCCAACCACCAGCCCCACTGAGAAGACAGTCAGTTCACCCATCGCATCACTTGTTTGGCGGATGTTCGTCGTGCCGGGAGCATTCCACCGCGGCCAAGAGTACGGGAATCGCGTTCGCTCGTCAAGGAATCAGCAGGCATGTCCGATTCTGTCAGAATAATGGGCCAGGCGGGCTGAATCCTGGCGTCTCTGAACTCATGAAAGGGGAGCCGTTATGAAGTGGTTTGGGTTAATTGGCGCGGACGGTGTCTGCGTTGTGATGATATGCCTGCTGACCTTCGCCGACCAGACAGAAGCCTTTCCGGTGAGTGGCGCCGCCTGGTCGGATGCCCAGTGGGAGCAGCACTGCAAGGACGTACGGACGACGTACAATCCGACCACCCCGCTCAGCACCGAGACACTCACCATGAAGACGGAGAATCCCCGGTTCCTGGATTTCTTGTACTGGGTCTGGGCCAACAAGATCATCGAGCATCAGGTGGAACAAGTGGGCGGGACGGAGTGGAACGGTCCGACCGGTGGCGTGATCTTTCACTGGGCGCCAGGGTCCCGATGGGAGACTCACACCGTAGTCCCCTTCGACCACGCCGTCCGTCATATTGCCGGCGAGCACAACTGGCAGGACAACATGTTCAAGGAGTTCTTCGAGAAATTCGGCCCGATTAAGGGAGTCAACATCCGAGAACGTTTGTCGATGGACAAGCCGCCCACCTGGGCGCAGTTCCTCCAGCACATCGGCGGGCCGAAAAGCCCTTACTACCGCTATGTCTTCCATCAGGAAAGCGCGATTGATCCCGTCAGGCGAGTCGTCACGCTGGTTGGGGGCCAGGGCGTCCGCTTCGAATATACCTTCGATCGCTATGTGCTAGAGATCAAGGAAGTCCTCACCGACTGCAAGGCGTACCAGTTTTTCGAACTCTACGATCGGTACGGGGAGGGATTCGCGTCCAAGACCGGCTGGGCCGGCCAGCCCGTGCCCAAGCAATGACCTTCAGGCAGCCCGACTATTTCATCACGTCGGCCTTGCAGTGCCAGCCTTCCCCTTTGACGGCGTTGACGGCGTCCGTGAGTTGTTCCGGCTTCACCTTGCCGGCCTCCACTTCAACAACTGCGTGCCCCTTCTTGCTCTTGAGTTCCACGCTCTTGACTCCGGAAACATTCTTCAAGGCCGTGTCGATAGCCTCAGGGTAGAACTCGCAGAATTTTCCGCCCAGCATGAGCGTCACCTTCTGCTCCGCCGCCCAGGCCTGCGCCGTCAGAATAAACATCCCGACTGCGACCGCCAGTGTGTAATTCCGTATGGTGTGCACGGTGTGCCCCCTTTCTCTCTGTTGCCTCTACGCGTCTTACAGCCCGCGCCATCCTATCACTGACCGAGGCGCTTCAGCCAGAGACCTTCGCCGTCGGGCCGTCTTCACGCTCAAGCCGTCTGATCTCTCCATGTGAAGCATCCACAGCCACCCGCTCGCCGTCCTTGAGCAGACGTGTCACGTGATGAACATTGGCCACGGCCGGAATGCCGTACTCGCGGGCGATGATCGCGCCGTGCGAGAGCGTGCCGCCCATCTCGACGACGAGCCCGGCCGCGAGCCCGAAGAGCGGTGCCATGCCGGGATCAATCACCGGCGCGACGAGGATGTCTCCTCTCTTCACCCTCGCCATGTCGCTCGGTGACAGCACGAGGCGGACCGGTCCTTCCGAGTAGCCGACGCTGATGGGAGTGCCCCGCAATGAGCCGTCGCTCGCCGAGACGTCGGTGGAAAGCGATGACAGTCCTGCCGGACTGACCAGATCGAAAGCGGCCTGCGCGGCGTGTCGCGCGCGCTCCGCGCGGCGAGAGGCCGCCAGGCTTTTCCAATCACGTGAGGGATCATCCAGCACGGCCCGGATCTCATCCTGGGTCAGAAAGAAGAGATCGTCACTGGAGGCCAGCACGCCACGTGTCGCCAGCTTGCCTCCCAGGAGGAGTAACACTCGCCTGACGCCCGCCATGTATTGCATCAGATGATGGCGGTTCGCTTCCCGTAATTCCAGATAGCGGCAGAGGGCCCGATGCCACCCCCAGAACCAGGCCCACTCGTGCAGCCGCCAGCCGAATGCAGCCCTAAGTTGACTCAGCGCTGCCTGCCGTGCGGCCTCCTGTTTGCGGCGGATCGCTTCGACGGACCTGACGGCAGAGGCCAGCAGATGACCCCTGATAATCCCCAAGAGGTATTCCGGCATTTCCGCAAACCGTGGCGACATCACATCGGATTCGCCAACCGCGCGGTGGCCATACTCCTTCAGGTATGCATCCAGTGATTCGAGGAATCGCGTGCCGGTCAGCCTCGTGCGGAACTGATCGGGCTCCCATGGGTCGGCCAGGAGAAACTCGCGGGCGACCGGTTCGCCTTGCGCGATCTCGGCCAGCTCGACCAGCCGGAGGATCTGATTCGCGCTGATGATCCCCCCGATTCCTTGCGTGGCGGCGTTGAGAAGCGGCCGCCAGCCTTCTTTCACCCGCCGCGCGAGCAACAATCCGAGCGCATAGAGCGCTTGCGAGACCCCGCTCACGATCGCAAAGGTCAGATCGCGCTGTTGCCCGCCCCGGTGCAGCAATTCGAGCCGATCGCGAAGGGTGTGTTCTGTCAAGCGGTCCAGGACGGTATCGGTCTGAGCACCGCCCAGGCTTTTCAGTTCGGCGAACCGCGCAGGCGCGCGCCAGATCGCGCTCCAAATCTTCCACTCCAGGATAACTGTGGCCCGAACCAACCGCCACCACGCTAACCGCGTGACGCCAGTCGGAGCCGGAAGCACTGCGCCGCCCACCTGTTCCGTAATCAGGTCAGGATCGCCGCCCAACTGAGCCATCAGTGACTGAAACAGCGTCACGTTGATGTAGGGCCGACCTTGAATGATCCGAACCGACGAGAGGCCAGGAGGGATACGGCAGCCGATCTCCCGATAGTGGCGAACGATGTTCGTCTCCATGAATTCCTGGACGAACGACAGCGCCAACCGGCTTGGCAACTCGGGGAGCGTCTCTTTGAAGTTGGCGCGGGACCAGACGCATGAGGACCATGAAAGTGTCGGGATGCCGGCCAACGCTCCGGCATCCGGGATCGGCCTGGCCTGCAGCAGCCAGGTGCCGCGGCTGTCCATTGCCCATTCGACGTCCACCGGTTTGTTCATGACCCGCTCCACGTCCTTGACGAGGGCAGCCAGCCCAATGGCTTCGTGATCCACCAAGGCCGGCTTCTTCCAGTCTTCCTCAGGAAGCTGCTGGTCCTTGAGGCCGGATGTGCTCGCCACCCTGGCGGTCGTCTTCTCGGCGATGTCGCGCGCGAGAAGTTTCCCGGACGCCGGCTGGTTCCCGATCTCCACGACGTACTGATCCGGCATCACAAGTCCGCTCACCAGCGGCTCGGCCAGGCCGAAGACCGCGTTGATCACAACCTGATCTGCCTGGCCCGTTATCGGCTGGCGGGAGTGAGCCACCCCGGCCGCCCGCGGAGACAGGAGCGGCTGAAGAATCACCGCCATCGCGGGATTAGCGCCTCTCCGCCCCCCACGGTTTCGGTACGCAAGGGCAGCAAGTGTCCACAGCGACGCCCAGCATCCGATGATGGCAGTTGTGATCGAGCCACGGGGGACGCCGAGGATGGTGCGATAGAGGCCCCCAAATGAGGCATCCGCAGCATCTTCATCAGAGGCGGATGACCGCACGGCCCACAGCTCTCCGGAGCCCGTTCCTGTGTCTGCCCTAGCGTTCTTCTCTAATTTGTCAAGCTCGACCCCGAGTACGTCCAGGATAGTTGTGGGTATTGTGACCGACTCCACGGCGCGCCGGCACTCCTCCAGCATGAGACCGCGCGCGAGTTCCGATGTCCGTCTCAACCTCGCCCATTGCTTTGGTTCATCCACGCCGGCCGCACGCAGGGTGTCGTGGTAGGCCAGGGTTGTTAGGCAGAGGCCGGGAGGGACGCGGAAGCCGTTCCTGATGAGCCGACCCAGTCCGGCCGCCTTGCCTCCGACCAGGGCTGGATCAGAACAGGACGCCAATGAGAGTAGGAGGGGAGCGGCCATGACTAATGACTATAGGGCAAGCAGCAGGTACAGGTCGTTCACGTTTGTGCCGGTAGGGCCACTGGTAATATGGCTCCCGAGCTTTTTCAAAAACGGATAGGCGTCGTGACGGTGGAGCGCATGTGCAGGATCCAACCCAAGCCTCGAGGCTCGGGCGACGGTCTGGCCATCCACCACCGCCCCGGCCGCGTCGGTGGGACCATCAGTCCCGTCGGTCCCAATTGCGGCGACCCAGACGTTGGGGAGCCCGGCGATTTCAAGCGCCGCCGCCAGTGCAAATTCTTGGGCCCGCCCTCCCTTTCCGCGTCCCCGCACGGTGACCGTCAGCTCGCCCCCGGCGATGACGCACACGGGACGTCCGACCGGCCTTCCGGATGAGACGATCTCCCGCGCGATGGCCCCGAAGACCTTGGCAGCTTCCCTGGCCTCGCCGGTCAGCGACGTGGACAGGATGAGCGATCGGAACCCAGCGTGCTTGGCCGCCTGGGCCACCGCGTCCACCGCCGCGCCATTATTTCCAATGATCTGGTTCTGCACGCGTCGGAACAGGGACGAGCCCGGCTTCGGTGTTTCGTCACGGCCTCCTCGCTGGCCCTTCATGAGGTGAGTCCGTACTCGTCGGGGGACCACTTCCCAGATACCATAGCGGTGCAGGATCCCGCACGCATCGGCATATGTCATGGGGTCCGGTGCGGTCGGTCCGGACCCGATCGCTCCCAGGTCGTCCCCGATCACGTCTGACAGGATTAGGCTGACGACCCCGGCCGGCGTCGAGGCGGCAAGTCGCCCCCCTTTGATGGCCGAGAGGTGTTTGCGGACCGTGTTGATCTGCTGAATCGTCGCCCCGCTCCGCAGCAGAAGCCGAGTCGTGCGTTGTTTGTCTCGAAGGCTGAGACCGGGCGCCGGCGCTGGCAGCAGGCTCGAAGCGCCGCCTGACAGGAGCACAAACAGTAGGTCGTTCGAGGTCAGCCCGCGCACGAACTCGACGACCCGCGCGGCCGCCCTCTGGCCGGCCTGATCCGGCACCGGATGCCCGGCCTCCGCCACCTTGATCGTCTTGGTCGGGACAGCGTGGCCATACTTTACCACGACGAGGCCGCCGTCCAGCCAACTCTCCAGCACGTCTTCGAGAGCCACCCCCATGCGGGCCGAAGCCTTGCCGGCGCCTACTGCCACCACACGCGAATAGTCCCGCAAGTCGTATCGCAGCCGGCCGACTTGGAGCAAGGCGCGAGCGCGCCTCACGTGCCGGTGTATGGCATTGGCCGGGTCCACCGCGCGCAGTCCTGCCCTCAGCAGCCGAGCCAGGAGCGCGCGAACCCGGGGCTGCCTCACGCCGATGTGCATTGAGGGCTTATTGCGCTTTGTCCTGCTTGAGGCAGCGGAAGGGGCAGCTTTGTTTGGGGACCTTGATCTGATGGGCGCCCTTCGGCAGATACTCTTTTCTGATTTCCGGGTTCAGCAGTTTGAGTTCCAGGAAATAGGTGCCGAATTCCTCGGCGATCGAGGCGAGGTGCCGCTGGGGCTCCTTGACGTTGACGGTGACCGTCTCGGTCTCCAACGGGGCATACAAGTCATTTTTCGTCAGCCCAAGATACTTTTCCGGCTGAGAATAGATTTCCTTCGCCGCGATAATCCGAGGAACGTAGCGCATCGTTTCGCGCACGTAATGCAGCTTCCAATAGTCAGTCACCTTCTGTTGCTTGAGCAACTTCTTGATACGGACATCCCCGGTGTTATAGCCGGCCATCGCTAGGAACCAGTCGCCCATCTCCTCCTGCAGTCGACGCAAATACTTGATCGCCGCCTCCGTGGACATTTCCAAATTGCGACGCTCGTCGCGCCACTGGTCACTGCGCAGCTTGTACCGTTTGCCGGTGGACCGGATGAACTGCCACGGTCCGGAGGCCTTGGAGCGGGAATAGGCCGCCGAGATGCATTTGCTCTCCACCAGCAGCATGTATTTCAAGTCGTCCGGCAGACCGGCCTCGGCCAACTGCTTCTCTACCGGCGGGAAGCACCGGCCGGTCCGTTTAGCCAAGACGATGCTCTCACCCTCTTCCGCCAGGAATTGGTAGAACTCATATTCAATTCGCTCGCGGACCTGCCAGTTTTCCAACGGCACCGGCAGTCCGGCAAAGACCAGTTTGTCAGGTAGCTTGAACGAGCTGAGGAAGTGCCGCTGTCCCTCCCGTTGAATCTCCGGGAGGATCACGAGTTGATCTTCCGCGTCGGGATCGGCATCGGAATCATCGGGCGCCACGAGCGCGTTCTCCTGATCCGGGGCCGCAGGTTTCTCGACCGGTAGTTCAGAGGTGGGGGGAGGGGTCGAGGCAGAAGTGGAGGGTGGACCAGGCTCGGCAGGCGCTGTCTGTGCGGTCTCAGAGGCGTCTTTCTGGATAGTGGGGGACGGGGCGCTGGGGCTCGCTTCCTGCTGTGCCGAGACGCGGCATGGGTTCGCAGCGAAGGCGATCAGCGCGCACGCCGCCAGTAGAAGGGGCAGTCTGACCCGCATTGAACTCACGCCGGAGGCAGTGACAAGCTGGCGCAACATGCCGAATACCTCGTGTTTACACCTGTTCATGCTAGCAGGAAGCCAGCCGAGCGGCAAGGAGTTTCCCCTTCGGCAATTATGCTAGACTGCCTCTCGATGCGAGCCCTCGAGGTGCTCAACGACCGGATCACGCGATGTACGCGCTGCCCGCGACTGGTGGCCCATCGGGAAGCGATCGCCAGATCCAAACGTCGGCAGTTCCGTGACTGGACCTATTGGGGCCGTCCGGTCTCGGGCTTCGGCGACCCGAATGCCCGTCTCTTCGTAGTGGGCTTGGCGCCTGCCGCCCACGGCGGCAATCGAACCGGCCGGGTGTTCACAGGAGACCGCAGCGGGGAGTGGCTCTACGAAGCGCTGCATCGGTTCGGGTTCGCCAACCAGCCTCATTCGACACACCGGGATGACGGCCTTCACCTGACGGATTGCTACATTGCCGCGGTGGTACGGTGCGCTCCGCCGGGTAACAAGCCGCGCCCGGAGGAATTTGACGCCTGTCGACCGTATCTCCTGGAAGAATTGCGCCTGCTCGGAAAGCTACGGGTGGTGGTGGGGCTGGGCAAGATCGCGTTCGATCACTATCTCAAAGCCTGTCGAGAGCTGGGGCATCCGGTCCCGTCGCCGGCCCCCCGCTTTGGCCACGGCTCGGTGTACCGGTTATCGTGGGGAGTGACCCTTATCGGGTCTTACCATCCCAGCCAACAGAACACCTTCACCGGCACACTGACCAGACCGATGTTCCACTCGGTGTTCAAGCGAGCCCGCGCACATCTTGCATGATGCTGGCCGCGCCCGCGTCGCGCCGGGTGAGACCCCGCCGCCTCGCCCGCTCAGGATCCGCTTACTGTCGGCCTCCCGCGCTCCAGTCGGCGAGAAACTTCTTGAGACCGATGTCGGTCAGAGGGTGCTTGAAGAGCTGTTGGAACACGGCGTAGGGCATGGTGCAGATGTGGCCTCCAGCCAACGCCGCTTCGGCGACGTGCTGGGAATGCCGCACGCTGGCGACGAGCACCAACGTTTTGTAGTCGTAGTTACGGAAGATCGTCACGATCTGGCGAATCAGTTCCATCCCGTTGGAGCTGATATCGTCGAGGCGTCCGATGAAGGGCGACACGCACCAGGCCCCGGCCTTGGCGGCCAGCAGCGCTTGCGTGGGGGAGAAACAGAGTGTCACGTTGACACGGATCCCTTCGGAGGCAAGCCGTTTGGTCGCTTTGAGACCTTCCGGGATCAGCGGGCATTTTACCACGATGTTCTTGTGGATTTTGGCCAGCTCTCGTCCCTCTTTCACCATGGCGTCCGCTTCGACGCTGACCACCTCGGCGCTGATCGGCCCGTCCACGAGCTTGCAGATCTCCAGCAGGGCCTCGCGGAAGCTGCGCCCTTCCTTCGACACGAGGGAGGGGTTGGTCGTGATCCCGTCCAGTAACCCGAGACTTGCGGCCTCCTGTATCTCCTTCACATTCGCAGTGTCGAGAAAGATTTTCATGGTGAAGCCCTTTCGTGCGGGGGCGCTGACACCCTTGCCCTGTAACCTGTGACCCATTCTAAAAGCATCGTGTGCGGAATGCAACGTGTGGCCTGATTCCGCGCCTCGTTTGACAGTTCGCCGAACGCAGTCTACAATCCGGTTCGGGGTGTGAACTACCTTGACAAGCGTGGAGGGTGTTCAACGATGCGACGAACAGTCGGACTGCTGCTCGCGATTATGCTCGTGGCGGGGTGCGGCGGGAATCCGTACCTTGATGCGTCCTTGAAGCCCGCCGAGCTCGAAGGAAAGGACAAGGCCTGGTTTGAGAAGAACTGGGGCACCCCGAGCGGGAAGTCGCCGCGATTCTTCGGGGGGGAGACCTGGACTTATTTCCGGATCGCTGGTGGGAAGTCAGGGCCTCCGCTCTTCAACTTTGCTCCGAACCAGTGCCAGGTCACGTTGAAGTTCGACAAGGAGGAGAAGCTGAGTTCGTACAGCTATTCGGGGTGTTAGCTCGACAGTTGTTTTTGGAAGGTCTGCGCGCAGTTCTTGCTGCAAAAATAGTAGGTCTGGCCGCCGATGCTGGCGGCCACGGCCGACTCCCTCGGGACATACATCCGACAGACCGGGTCCTGTACCATGAGATTCTTGCTATCGAGCGCCTGGCCCTGCCCCTTGTTCCCCCAGAACTCGCGGATCGCGCTGCGTAACAGAAAATACAGCACGACCAATAACCCACCAATGATCAGCAGCCTGTACATGCGCCCATTTAGCTCACGGGGTTTGGCTCATCGTAGGGGAGCCCTGCCGCGCTGTCAAGAAGCCACGGAACCGCTTTGGCACATGTCTCGTGAACCTGCCCTAGGCCGGGTGGCCGCAGCCGGGTTCCCGAAGGACCCATGAAGCCGCCCGGTTTGGAGGCCCTTTGCTCTTGACGGACTGGACTTCAGGCCGATAGCCAAACCGATCGACGCGTGTTAGGTTGAAAGGATGGAAACTTGTGACAAGTGCAAGGGCGCCATGTTGCTGGAACGGGCGGTGGACCTGGTCGCCGGCCTCGCGATTACCGTCTTCGCGTGCCTGAACTGCGGTCGGCGTAAGGCGGCTGAGCCTGAACCTCGGCCCTTAGTCTCCAGACACTGAGTGGTACGGTCATGACCAGATTGAAAGCCGGGTCGCTCACCCATGACGAGAAAAAGGCGGCCGAAGCTGCCTTTCAAGGGGCTCCGTTCGATCCTGCGTGGTCTGATGCCGCGAGGGCGGTGTACGACGGTCTCTCCCGTGCTATGGCCAAGAGGGAACACCACCCTTTGGCAGAGCTGCAAGTCGAAATGGAGACCGAGGCGGTCTTGCTGTGAGGGGCATGTGACATGAAGCCTCCCGTAAACAGAGTGGCCAGCGTCCCCATGACGGCGCTGCTGAGCTGTCCCCAGTGCTATCGTCTCATCAGCTACGAAGTGGGCCAGGCCATGGTGAAGTGTCTCACCTGCGGGACCACACTCAGGAACCAAGACCTTCCGACGTCGATTGAGACGTCCCCACCTTCGGACTGATTGTTCGGCCAACCTGCACAGTACCCGTCCGATTGTCTCGGCCCCGTTGGAAGCTGTTGCATCCGCTCTCCCGGCATGAGTGACAGACTATTCTCTCTGTAACTCGCCTTCATCGTCTCGACAAACCTGTACATAAAATCAATAGGTTAGATCATCATCTCAGGCTTGGCCGGAACGAGCAGGTAGTCACCAATGGCGAGCAGGTTGACAATCGAAGTCAGGGTGGGGCACCATTATTCGCCTTCATCGCATCTGGAGGTCTACACGTAGTACCGGGGTAGGCTGGCTCAGGCTTTTCGATGTAGAACCAGTCGATCACCTGCTGAGGAAGACGTCTTGGTGGGCCTTCTGTGCATGCGAAGCGGTTTGTTTCATGCGGATGACGTATGACGTTTGTCACGGGACCCACCTGCCTGTGAAAGAGGAAAAACTTCTTACAAGGAGGGAGACAACATGAAGCCGCTCTTGGGTGCGTTGTCCGGGCTGGCACTGGCGCTCACGCCGTCGCTGGCATTGGCTGAAGGGGTGAGTGGATACTCCAGAGGCAACGCGTTCTTGTACTTTGCCGCAATCGCAGTGGTGCTGATCTTCGGCATCCACGACGTCTTTCGTAAGAAGTGGCTCACCTGGGGGAGCGCCATCGTGATCCCCGTCCTGCTTTACCTGCAGTTGCCCGCGAAGTAAGAGAGGGTTCTTCTGGGTGGGTAGGGAGGATCACTGAAGGGAAGGGCGACGGAAAGGGACTGCGAGGTCCTCCCTATCGCAACCCCAGCACGTCCATCATGTCGTAGAGTCCAGGGGGCTGCTTGACCACCCACCTCGCCGCGCGGAGCGCTCCGCGCGCGAAGGTGTCCCGGCTCTGCACGCGGTGAGTCAGCTCCACTCGCTCTCCCATCCCACCGAACAGCACGGTGTGATCTCCCACGATATCGCCGGCCCGGATCGCTTGAATCCCAATCTCGCCGCGTGTGCGTTCGCCCATGATGCCCTTGCGAGCGTAGATCCCCACCTGTTCCAAGTCTCGGTTCAGAGCCTTGGCCAGAATCTCGGCCATCTTCAAAGCAGTGCCGCTCGGGGCGTCCTTCTTCATGCGGTGGTGCGCCTCGATCACCTCGATGTCGTACTCCTCCCCAAATGTTTTGGCCATCTCCGCGATGACCTTGAAGATGACGTTCACCCCTACGCTCATGTTCGGAGAAAAGACGCACGGGATCGGCTTGGCCAGCGCCCGAAGTTCGGCCAACTCTTGAGCGGAGAAGCCTGTGGTCCCGATCACCATCGCCCGCCGGTGCTGGACCGCGATGCGCAGATGCTCGAGGGTCGCGGCGGGGGTTGAGAAATCGATCACCACCTCTCCCCGCTCCATGACGGCGGAGAGATCATCCCGAATCACCACGCCGGTCTGGCCGCATCCCGCCACTTCGCCGGCATCCTCGCCGACGGTGACGTGTCCCTTGCTCTCAACCGCCCCGGCCAGCGTCAGGGCGGCCGATTCCCTCAGCAGAGAGACGAGCCTGCCGCCCATGCGGCCCGCGGCGCCAGCGACGATGACTTTAATCATGCCGTAACCCCGTGAACCGTGAATCGTTAAACGTGAAACGCAGTGCCTGCCCACACGTTGAGCGGGCAACGTGTAACGAATAACGGTTCACGTCAAATCAAGCCGTAATCCTTGAGCACGCGCGCAAGCTTCTCGCGGTTCTCCGACGACATGGGGCACAGGGGCAGACGCAGCTCGCCGTCGATTTTTCCCATCATGGCCAGCGCTTCCTTGACCGGAATGGGATTGGTCTCGTAGAAGAGGGCGGTGAAAAGAAGGTACATCTTGTAATGCAGGCGCCTCGCTTCGTCGAGCTTGCCGGCCACGAACGCATCCACCATCGCCGCCATGTCGGCGGGCGCGATATTGGCGGTCACGGTGATCACGCCCTTGGCCCCCACCGCCATCATCGGGAGCGTGAGGGCGTCGTCGCCGGACAGCACCGTGATCCGGTCCCCGCAGGCCTGGATGATCTCGGACACCTGCTGCACGGACCCGCTTCCCTCCTTGATCGCCACAATGTTGCGTATCGCTGCCAATCGCGCCACAGTGGACGGCAGCATGTTCACGCTGGTGCGCCCCGGGATGTTGTACAGCACGATCGGGATATTCACCGCCTCCGCCACCGCCTTGTAGTGGCGGAAGAGCCCCTCCTGCATCGGCTTGTTGTAGTAGGGAGTGATCAGTAACGCCCCATTGGCTCCGACCTCCCTGGCATGCCGGGTGAGCGAGATGGCCTCGTCGGTGCTGTTGGACCCCGTGCCGGCGATGACTGGGACGCGGCGTTTGACCGCCTCGACGGTGAACGCCACCACACGCGCATGCTCCTGATGCGAGAGCGTGGCGGACTCGCCGGTGGTCCCGCAGGGGACGATCCCGTCCGTGCCATTGGCGATCTGAAACTCGATCAGATCGCCCAGCGCCCGTTCGTCCACCTGTCCCTTCCGGAAGGGGGTGACGATGGCGACTAACGATCCGGTAAACATGACCACCCCTCAATTGAAAATTAAAAATGCAAAATTCAAAATGGCCTCACCAACGAAACTTTGCATTTTAAATTTTGAATTTTACCTTGGCGGCTACGCCCACGCCTCCGGCAGGATGCGTCCCTCATACACGACCCGGGCATCACCCTGTAAATAGACGTTGGTGAACGCCTCGCCGCGCGAGCCGAAATACACCGTGAGCTCCAGCCCGCTTTGGGGGATCAGCGTCACCGGGGATTCCACCTTGCCCGCGAGGCCGGCAATGAGCGCCGAGGCGATCGCGCCGGTCCCGCAGGCCAGCGTTTCGTCTTCCACACCCCGTTCATAGGTCCTGATCCGGATCCGATGCGGGTCCAGCACCTTGATGAAATTGACGTTGGTGCCGGCCGGCTGAAAGAGCGTGTGCTGGCGGGTTGGGCGCCCGATCCCCACGACGTCGATCGTGTCCGGATCGTCCACCAGGTACACGCAGTGCGGCACGCCCGTGTCAATGAAATGCGCTTCACGCTCGATCCCGCCGATCGGGACGCGGAGATGCAAGCGAAGCCCGGTGGGGTCCGGAAACCGGACCTTGACGGCACTGGGTTCCTGCACGGCCTTGCCCCTACGCTTGGGAGACCCGGGCACCATCTCGGCCTCGATGATCCCCGCGAGCGTTTCAAAGCGCATGCGTCGCGAGGCGATCCGTTTGAGATACGCAAACCGGGCCGCACAGCGGGCGCCGTTGCCGCTGAACTCCGCCTCGCTGCCGTCGGCATTGAACAACCGCCACCGGAAATCGGCGCGCCGCGAGCGCTCGATCAGGATGAGGCCGTCTCCGCCCACCGACATCCGATGCGTGCACACCTTCGCAGCCAGCGCCCCGGCTAGCCGAGAGTCCACCACCCGCTCCCGATTGTCGATCAGGATGAAATCGTTCCCGCTGCCCGATAGCTTCATGAACGGGATCGGCTTGCCTCTGGCTTTCGTTGGCATATGGCACCGGCTCTTCACTACACTTCACTACATGGCCGTCAGATAGCCCCGGACCGGAATCAGCCGCTTGGCGACGGGATCGGCCCCTAAAGCGAACTCTTCCAGTGTGACGGCGCCCAGTAAGGCTGGTCCGCCCGGAGGGCCGACGAGACAGAACGTCGGACCTTCCTGACCATCTATCGTGACCACGACAGTCGTCACAGGCCAGTTCTCCTCCTGGCCATTGGCAAGCAGGATTCGTCGCATGCCGATAGGCTGGCAACCGAGCACCTCGATCACCTCACGGGGCAGGGTGGTATACGTTGCACCTGTGTCAACCAGCAGCGGCAGGGTAGGCGCCCGAGCGGGGTCTTGCCAGTTTTTTATGGTGACTTCGACGTGAAAGGTCCCCATACAAAGGGATCTCGCTTTCTTACACTTAGGTGGCCGAGCCAGCGGGACATTCCTTCACCACTTTACCGCCGTCCCTTGTACCGTTGTGCAAGTGAAAGAATACACGTTGTAGATCGGGACAAAGCCGTAAAGACTGCTCAGCACGGTGACATTGATCAAAGCGTCTCCTCCTTTTTGCGCGAGAGCGTCGTGTACCGCGGCAGAAAATGTAGAGTCTCCCCAAGGAATAATTGCCAGCACGAAGTGGCGGCAGGCCTTCCCTTCAACCGGTCCAATCTCTTGATACTGACGGCCAGACTTAAGGATCGTGGCAGCATCGGCACTACTCCGTGTCACGATCCCCAAAGTCCCAACCGATGAGCAACCTGCCAAGACGAAGGAGAAGAGAAGAGAAGTTTCTTGCTTCGCATAGCGTATTCCTTTCTTCCGGTTAGAGGGTTACCCCAGGAACTCCGGGATCATTTCGCCCCGGACCAGGTCCTCGAACGTCTCTCGCGCTCGGATCACGTGCATCTGCCCGTTCTTGACCAGCACCTCGGGGACGCGCGGCCTGGAGTTGTAGTTCGACGCCATCGTGAATCCGTAAGCGCCGGCGCTCATGACCGCGAGCAGGTCGCCCGGCCTGGCTTCCGGGATCGCGCGGTCCTTCGCCAGGAAATCGCCCGACTCGCACACCGGTCCCACCACATCGACGGTGAGCGTTTTCGCGTTTGGCACCTCGTGCACAGGTCGAATCTCGTGATAAGCGCCGTACAGACTGGGCCGGATCAGGTCGTTCATCGCCGCGTCCACGATCACGAAGCGCTTGGCCTCTCCCTCCTTGGTGTACAGCACGCGTGTGACCAGGATGCCGGCGTTCCCGACGATGACCCGGCCCGGCTCCATGATCAGCATGCACTTCAGGTCCCGGACCAGCGGGGCAATGGCCTCCGCCAATTGTTGGGGGAGCGGCGGCGCCTCGTCCGAGTACGTAATGCCGAGCCCACCCCCGATATTGATGTACCGGATATTGGCGCCATGCCCTTTCAGCGTCTCCACCAGCGCCAGAATTTTCTTCAGCGCATCCACAAACGGCGTGACGTCGGTGAGCTGAGAACCAATGTGCTTGTGCACCCCTACCACCTCGATGTGCTTGAGGGAGGAGGCCAACTTGTACTCATCCAGCGCTCGGCCGGCGCTGATCCCGAACTTGCTCTTCTTGAGGCCGGTGGCAATATAGGGATGGGTCTTGGGATCAATGTCCGGGTTGATGCGCAACGCCACGCGAGCCCTTCGCCCCATCTCGGCGGCCACCTCGTCGATGGCCCGCAATTCGGCGGAGGATTCGACGTTAAACATCAGGATATCCGTCGCCAGCGCATCCCGGATCTCCTCCCGGCTTTTCCCGACTCCCGCAAACACGATCTTGGCTGGGGGGATCCCGGCCTTCAGCGCCCGGTACAGTTCACCACCCGACACGATATCCGCCCCGCTTCCCTCGCGGGCCATCAGACGCAGGATGGCGAGATTCGAGTTGGCTTTCATCGCGTACGCCACGATGTGCGGGACGTTCTGAAAGGCCCCATCGAACGCCCGATAATGTCTGACCAGCGTGGCGTAGCTATAGAGGTAGTACGGCGTGCCGATCTCTTTGGCGATCTGGCTGATCGGCAGGTTCTCGCAATACAGCTCGCCGTGCCGGTACTCGAAGTCATGCATCCTGCCAGTCCTCTTCCAGCATCTCAAGGCCGCTCAGCGAGAGGTCCTGCAGCGAGGCTTCGAACGCGGCTTTGAATTTCCGATACCGCACCTTCGCGTAGGGCGCCACGGCTTTCAGAGCCTCGCCGTCCAACAGCGTCTGCAGGGCTCCCGGCGTCGCCTCCCGCAGATGTTCGAAGTTGACGATGATGTCCATCTTGGCCTTCTCAGCCGCCTGCTTGATCCGCTCCATCAGCTCCCGGGCGTTGAGGTGATCCAGCGTGCCCTCCAGATCCACGAACAGCGCCGCAAATTGATCGTGGCGCTTGACTTTGATTTTCAGCCAGAGCTCTCGGGCGGTCTTCTCGCCGATCTTGATCGCGTACAGCGCGTTGGGAATAAGCTGTTCCGTCTCAAACGTCGGCAGCTTCGCTTGCAGGCCTTTGAGGACCGCCGCCAACGGCGACAAGGTGCCCTTCGGACAGGCCCGCTTGACCAGCTTGCGAAACTGCCGGTTCATTTGCAGGCGCGCGGGGAGCCGCTGTTTGGTGGCAGACAGCCGCTTCCAAATCGACGGCAGCGAATAGAATTGGTGGTTGGCCCAGTAGAAGCCTTCCTGGAGCTGCTCCGGGGTCATGCGGCTGGGATAGAAGACCACGTGCTTGCCATCGTACTTCGCCCAGTCCCGATCGAAGATCCGTCCGGAGTTGTTATAACGCTCGTAGAGCGGCGTGCCGGGAAGCGGGGTGAGGACATTGAAATAGGCCAGCTCCACCCGGTTTCTCACGAGAAACTCCACCGCCCGCTCGAAGACCGCTTCGTCGTCGTTGTCGAAGCCGAACACGATCCCGGGATTCACCATGATCCCATGGTCGTGGAACATCTTGATCTCATCCTCAAACTTCTGCACGCGATTGAAAGATTTGTTCGTCTCCTCCAAACAGTCTTCGTCAAGAGACTCCATGCCCACGAAGACCGACACGCAGCCGCTCTCGGCCGCCAGCTTGACCATCTCCGCGTCATCGCCCAGAAACAGCGTGGATTGGCATCCCCACTTAATCTTGAGCGGCTTGAGCGCCTCCCACAGTTCCCGGCAGTAGGCCCGGTTGCTGTTATGCAGGTCATCCACGAACGCGAAGATGGTTCCGTCCTCCAGTCCGATCCGGATACGCAACCCGGTAAGGAACGCTTGCCACAGCGACCCGTGCCGCATCCGCTCCACCAACTCTCCGCGAATCCATTGCTTGATGTGGGTCAGCTCCTTGACGACTTCCGGGACCGGCCTGCGGCGGGTCGTCTTCCCGTTGAAGGGCGAGACGCTGCAGAACTCGCACTCGAAGTGGCAGCCCCGCGTCGTAAAGCTGCACTGCCGGGTCATGTAGGCATCCGGGCTCAGGAGCTCCACGCGCGGGCTGATGTAGTGCTCCATCGACGGGAACGCCCCCATTTTATACATCCGTTTCATGGTCCCGGCCTCGAAGTCAGCCACCAGTTGAGGCCAGAGATCCTCGGCTTCTCCGCAAACGATCGCGTCGCAATACCGGAGCGCCTCGTCGGGACAGTAGGTCGGGTGCACGCCCCCCAGGACGACCCTCTTCCCCCGTTTCCGAAACTCTGTGGCGATCTCGTACGCGCGTGGCGCGTAGCAGGTCATGACCGACAGTCCCACCAGGTCGCAGGGGCGGTCGAAGTCGACGTCCTCGACCGCTTCGTCCACCAGGTCCACTTCCCAGTGGGGCGGCGTATAAGCCGCGATCGCCGGCAGGCTGAGCTTCGGAAACCAGACCGAGCGGCGTTCGCTGGCGGTCAGGTGGTACGGGTTGTTCCGCGGATAGGGGTCAACCAGCAACAGGGTGCGGGTCTTTCCGGCTGTGCGGATGAGCTGCATCGCGATATCCTCCTCGTCAATCTCATCAACCTTATCAACGGGTCCCAATCGGTCGGGACGGCGGCAGAGGAACGTCCTCCTGCGTGGCCGTCTCTTCCGCAGGTTTCCGCTCCGCTTTCGCTGCCTTCTCCTTCTCTTTTTCCTTCTCTTTTGCCTTTTGTAGTTTGGCTGCGATCCCGGTGTCCTCCGGCGCGATCGGTGGCCCGATCGTGCCGCAGCCGGACAGCCCCCACGCACTAAGCAGACCAACTAAAGTCAGCGTCATCACCTTCATGTCGATATCGAACGTTAAACGTTATCCGTTAACCGTAGTACACCGATCTTCACGGTTCACGTGTAACGTTTCACGATTCACGTCTTCATGCCAGCGCTTTCTCCAGGGCTTTGATGCGCGCCTCGACCTTCTTCCTGGCGGTGCCGCCGATCTGCGCCTTCCGCTCGATGGCCCCTTCCACAGTCAGCACGTCCAACGCGTCTTTCTCGAAACGGTCCGAGAACGCCCGCAGATCGGACAGCGCCAGTTCGCGAAGGTCCCGTTTGCGGTCCAGGCAGGCTCGAACGATGCGGCCGACCGTTTCATGCGCCTGCCGAAACGGCATCCCCTTCGTCACCAGGTAGTCCGCCAGCTCGGTAGCCAACACGTAGCCGGAAGAGGCGGCCCTCGCCATCGCGGCGCGGTGGATGGTGAGCCCCTTAGTCAACTCCGCATACACCTCCACCGAGGCCGTCACCGTATCCACCGCGTCGAACAAGGCCTCCTTGTCCTCCTGCAGGTCTCGGTTGTAGGCGAGCGGCAACCCCTTCAGGGTGGTCAGCAACGCCAGCAGGTGGCCATACACGCGGCCGGTCTTGCCTCGGATGAGTTCCGGGACGTCCGGATTTTTCTTCTGGGGCATCATGCTGCTCCCCGTGCAGAACCTATCCGGCAACTCCACGAACTGGAACTCCTGGGAGGACCACAGGACCAGTTCCTCGCTGAGGCGGGAGAGATGCATCATCAGAATCGAAAGCGCCGCCAGCACCTCAATGGCAAAGTCCCGATCGGAGACGGCGTCCAGACTGTTCTCGGTCACGCCCGAAAAGCCCAGGAGCCTGGCCATGTAGGTCCGGTCCAGAAGGTAGTTGGTGCCGGCCAGCGCGCCGGACCCCAGCGGCATCACGTCGAGCCGCGCGAGTGCGTCCTGCAGCCGCCCCTTGTCGCGTTCGAGCATCTCCACGTAGGCCAACAGGTGGTGCGCAAAAAGGACCGGCTGGGCGTGCTGGAGGTGTGTGTATCCGGGCATGACCACATCCAGGTGTCCTCGCGCCTGTTCCAGGAGCGCATGCTGGAACCGCCGCAGCCCTCCGAGCAGGGACCCGAGCGCATCCCGCAGGTACATGCGGATGTCCAGCGCCACCTGGTCGTTCCGGCTCCGGCCGGTGTGCAGCTTGCCCCCGACCGGGCCGATCAGCTCCGTGAGCCGCCGCTCGATCGCCATATGAATATCTTCGTCCTCCGGGACGAACGGAAAGCGGCCTGCGTCGATTTCGGCCCGCACGTCTCCCAGGCCTCGGATGATGGCGGACGCTTCCCGGTGGGGCAGTACATCGGCCAGCTCCAGGGCCTTACAGTGGACGATGCTGCCCTGAATATCGTACTTATACAGCCGCTGGTCGAACGAGAGGGAAGCCGTGAACGTCTTCGCCAAACGGTGCGTTGGGTCCCGGAACCTGCCTGACCAAGGTTTGCTGGCAGGCCTGGCCGGTCGGGTTTTTTTTGGAACTGACCTGACGGCCCGCTTCTTCCGCATGCTCATGGCGATGCCGCCTTCCGTCTGATGATGTCCACGATCACCTCGCTCCTACCGAACTCTTGGCCGTGCGACGCTGGGCGCGAATTGCCAGCCGCAGCGCGCTCAAACGAATGAACCCCTCGGCGTCCTTCTGGCGATATGCTTCGTCCTCCTCGAAGGTGGCCAGGTCCAGGCGGTAGAGCGAGCGGTCCGATCGCCGGCCGACCACCGTGCAGCTTCCCTTGTAGAGCTT
>CAYJUP010000011.1:14643-23177 GCA_964373365.1 uncultured Nitrospiraceae bacterium | reverse complement strand
ACACACTTTCGACCTTCTGAAGGAGAGGGGAAAGACGTAGCCTCAGCCTCAAAGTCAGTTCCGTTTCTACCACCTGTAGAAGTTCATTGAACCGCTCCTACCGTGATGCAATGCGACTCTGCGAGTCTGTTACTCCTTGCTAAGTTGCCCTCTGTTATTCAAAGTTCCACTCTATTTCTCAACGCGTACTCAATTCATTCACTTCGAAGCGTAACTTAGGAAGTTCATGAACCTTTTTGCACTCTCAGGCCTACTAACGGGTATTTCCTCATTAGCCTTCGGCTGCTTTGTTTATTTGCAAGGTCGGGCACAGCCCTTAAATAGGCTCTGGCTTATCTTTACAGCCTCAGTGGCGCTGTGGGGCTTTGGAGGGATGTGGATTGCACTTGCTGAGACTCCGATCGAGGCTTTGTGGGCGTGGCGTTTAGCCTACGCACTCGGTGTTCTTTGGATTCCTATTTTGTACTATCACTTCGTGTGCGTTTTCTGCGGAGTCTCTAGGAGGGGCTTGCTTCTTCTTTTTTACTTGCTTGGTCTTTTGTTCTTGCCGTTGATCTTCACCGATGAGTTTTTTCCAGGCGTCCGCTTTGTCTTTTCCTCATTCTATTATTCCTTGCCAGGTCGGCTCTTCCCTATCTTTTTCCTTTGGTGGATCGCATTGGTTATTTATGGCCATTGGGAACTCTTGAAAGCTCGCAACCAATCATCGGGGCAGAAGAGAAATCAGATCGAATATTTCTTTCTAGCAACCGCCATCGGTTATTCTGGCGGCTCCCTCGACTTTCTGCCTATTTTCGGAATCGATCTCTATCCTTATGGGAATTTTGCAATCGTCCTATACCCGATAGTCATGACCTACGCGATTGTCAGATATCGCCTTATGGACATCACGATAGTTTTCCACAAGGGCTTGGCGTACGGTCTGTTGCTTTGTGCCGTGCTGATACCGGTTTCCCTCGCAGTTGTGGTCAGCCATCGAGCCACCTTCCATTCGGTCCCGCCTCTGTTAGCTGCGACCCTGGTCTTCGCTTGTGGCTTGTGGATTGTGCTTCAGAATCCACGGGCGATTGCCAATATTACATTCGGTCTCCTCTGTTTAGCGGTTTGCACCTGGATGTTTAGCTTTTTTATGATCTATTCCACGACTGATGCTGAGCAGGCCCTTTTCTGGGGGAAATTTATCTATCTGGGGGTGGTCTTCATCCCGGCCACGTTCTATCATTTCTGCGATAGTTTTCTAAAGCGTAAAGCGGAAAACAAACTTATCTTCACAAATTACCTCGTCAGTACGGCGTTCCTTGCGTTTATTCCGACATCCTATGTGATACATGGCCAGTATTCATATTTCTGGGGTTACTATCCCAAGGCCGGCGTTCTTCATCCCCTGTTCTTAACTTATTTTTTGGCAGTAAGCGGGCTGGCACTGCGGATCCTCTATCTGGCTTATAAGACCAAGGAAAGAACAGGTTCTCTTGAAGCCACGCGACTGAAATATATCTTCTGGGCCTTTGTAATCGGCTATTTCGCCGCCAGCGATTTTATCCCGAGCTATGGGTTGGAGTTCTATCCCATCGGCTATCTTTTTGTGACCCTATGGGTCGGTATCGTCACGTACGCCGTCGCGAAATACCCACTGTTCGGCATTTCCGTCATTACCAAAACAAGGGTTCTCCCCTATGCTGAATCCCTGGCGCTCGCCACCCTATTTTATCTTGCTACCCTGATGCTGATCCGCCTGTTTACAGGATCTATGGAGTATCTCTTAGCAGGGATCCTCGTAGCAACCTTCGCGATTTTCGCAGGACGTCTTGAGAATCTCCAGAAACGGATGGAAAGGGCTGTTGGGAAGGTCATTTTTAGAGAACGATACGACGCGTATGAGACCCTCACGGAGTTCTCAAAGGCGCTGGTGACGATCCTCGACCTTCGGTCACTCACCGAGGAGATTGTCCGCACACTCGCCAAAGTGCTCGGCACTGAGATGGCCTCCCTTTATCTCCTCGATCAGGAGAAGGGTACCTATATCCTTTCCGCCTCACACGGCCCGGACCCCAACGGGGATAAAAGCCACGGGCTCACACTGGGAGACGGGCTGCCACATTACCTCGCACGTTCCCAGTCCATCCTGGTGCGTGAAGAGTTGGAACATACCGGGGATCCGGGTATCATGCAGCCTCTTTGTCGTGCGCTGAAGGCCATGGAGTCCGAAGTCTGTATTCCGCTCATCAACAAGGACCGCTTGATCGGCTTTTGCAACCTGGGACCTCGTACCAGCCGTCAAATGTATTCAGAGGATGACTTGAGTCTGTTGACCACCTTAGCCCAGAACGCCGCAATCGCACTGGATAACGCGATGCTGTACGAGGATCTGAAGCGTTCCCAGATCCTCATGCGGCGAACCGACCGCTTGCGCTCTCTGGAGACCATCGCCGGAGGGTTTGCGCACGAAATCCGGAACCCATTGACATCCATTAAAACCTTCGTCCAGCTTGCGCCGGAGAGAAAAAATGACCCTGAATTTATGGACCATTTCAGTAAAGTGGTCTTTGAGGACGTGGATCGAATCGAGCGACTCATTCAAGAGATCCTCGATTATGCCAGATATATGGAGCCCAAGTTCGTGGAGGAAGATCTCAACGACGTCGTGGCCTCCTGTATGTACTTTATCGAGGTCAAGGCAGACAGTAAAGCGATCACGGTCGAGAAGGACCTAGCCAGCGATCTGCCCCGCGTGATGCTGGACCGGCAGCAAATCAAACAGGTCCTGCTGAATCTGTTCCTCAACGCCATGGAGGCCATGTCTGATAGCGGCGGTCGGCTGATAGTGAAGACCCACCGGCTGACCAAATCAGCCGGCGACGCGTGGGTTCAGATTGAAGTTGCTGACACCGGTCTTGGCATCTCGGCTGCCAATCTCGAGCACATCTTTGACCCGTTCTACACGACCAAACATGAGAGCGGAGAACGAGAAGGCACCGGACTCGGGCTGACGATCGTGCATCAGATTGTCCAAGAACACCATGGCTATATCGAAGTCAAAAGCACAGTCGGCAGTGGAACGACCTTCTTCGTGAACCTGCCGGTCAACGCGTTGCATCGCGAATTGCCAAAGGAACAAGAGGAGCATGAAGAAACGGATCCTATTAGTCGATGACGAGGAGGGAATTCGGACCTCCCTCAGGATGGTGCTGGAGCCGACGCACGAGGTCGTCTGTGCTGCGGATGCCCAGCAGGGCCTAGAGCTGTTCAGGCGGGAGTCGCCGAACTTGGTTTTCCTGGACCTGACCCTGCCAGACGTGGATGGACTCACCCTCCTCCAGACGATGCGGTCGGAGGACCGCGACATCCCGGTGATCATGCTCACCGCCACAAAAACGGTCAAAACCGCCGTGGACGCCATGAAGATGGGCGCGGCCGATTATCTGACCAAACCGTTCGACATCGAGGAGCTCCGCCTCATCGCGGCCAAAACCCTGGCCGCGAAGGATCTCGAACGGGAGGTGCGGTATCTCCGCGCGCAGGTCGTCAATCGGTACGCCTTTCACAACCTTATCGGCAAGAGCCCGGCGATGCAGGAGATCTACTCCAAAATCGAACAGGTCGCCGACGCCCGGACAACCGTGCTCATCACCGGCGAGACCGGGACCGGCAAGGAACTGGTCGCGCGCGCGATCCACTACAACAGCTCCCGCCGGGAGCAGCCTTTCATCGCTCTCAACTGTGCGGCGATACCGGAGACATTAATCGAGAGCGAACTGTTCGGGCACGAAAAAGGCTCCTTCACGGACGCCATGGCACGCCGCGTGGGGCAATTCGAGCTCGCCCACGGGGGAAGCCTCTTCCTGGACGAGATCGGTGATCTCAGCCCGGCCACACAGGCAAAACTCCTCCGTGTATTACAGGAGCGTGAGTTTACCAGGATCGGGGGGAGCCACCCGATCAAAGTCGATGTGAGATTTATCGCTGCAACCAATCAACACCTGGCGGATCTGCTCCGCCGCAAGCAGTTTCGAGAGGATCTGTACTACCGCATCAACGTGGTTTCACTCTACCTTCCTGCGTTGCGTGATCGACGCGAGGACATTCCGCTTCTGGCCAAACATTTCCTGGCCAAGCGGCTCGAGGAGGAGAACCGAGCGCCTCAGGATTTCTCCAAAGAAACGCTGGAACTGTTCACCAAATATCACTGGCCAGGAAACGTCCGGGAACTCGAGAACGCGATCGAGCAAGCGAGTGTGTGGTGCCGCAACACAACCATCACTCCGGAGCACCTTCCCAGCGCACTCAAAACCGGCACTCACTCCGACTCGCTGCGTGAAGTGACTCTCGCGGGTCAGCTGTCACTCGAAAAGGCGGTGCAGGAATTTGAAAAGGAAATTATTCTGGATGCGCTCAAGCGGACAGATTATGTCCAGACTCGCGCCGCGGTCTTACTTGGGATCAGCCGGCGGATGCTCAAATATCGAATGGATACATTGGGAATCAGCCGAACCAATGTTCAGTCTCCAGACGACACTTCAGAGATGGTGCAATAATGACACGCGGTACCGGCTTTGTACGTTGCTGCGCAGTGGGTGTTCATTCTTTCCCCCTTTACGACCCCGCCACACGGATAGTTGCACGCCCCCTGCGCCACTTACCTAAAGATTATCTTGTCTTCGGGTAGTCACGATGATTCAATGAACAAGGCATCGGATTTGCTTGACAAAACCACATAGCCGGGGTATGACGTGACAAACGAAGAGAGCGTATGATGACGGCAGAGTTTCCCAAATATTCCATTCTGATCGTGGAGGATGAGGCCGGACCTCGTGACGCCCTCAAGATCATCCTCCGCCCTTTTTTCACTCTCTACACCGCCGATAACGCCCACGCCGCCAGGCGGATTCTGAAGGAGGAGCGGATTGACTTGGTCACGCTGGACCTGAAACTTCCGGACCAGCAGGGAATGGACCTGCTCCAGGAGATCAAGCTGGAACGGGATGATGTGGAAGTGATCATCATTACCGGCTACGGGAGCCTCAAATCAGCCATGGACGGGATTCGGTACGGGGCCGCGGTCTATCTACTCAAACCGTTCAACGTCGCGGAGTTGATCGCACTGATCAAGCAAACGCTGGAGAAAAAGGAGCGGCTCGACTACGTGCGGAATTTTCTCAAAAAGTCCGGAAGCAAGTGGGGGACCGAATCAGAAGCGGCAGCGGCGGCGACGTGGAAGCACCTGTATAGCCAGTACTCTTCGCTGGTTCAGACGAAGTGGGGTCCCGATCCGCGGTTCGGTGACTATTCGGAGTTTGCGCCTCTGTTCTCGGACCTCATGCAGGCGAAGGACCGGGAACTTTTCCATCATGCCGGACGCGTCAGTGAATACTCAGCCCTCTTAGGCAAACACCTGGACCTGACCTTGGCAGAGCGGAAGGCGCTCGCGTTTGGTGCTTTCCTGCATGATATCGGGAAAATCGGAATCGACGATCGGCCTCTCGCGAAAACCGGCAAGCTTGATGAAAAGGACCAGGAGGCGTTGAAACGCCATCCCGAAATCGGCGCGCGGATAATTCTTCCACTTCAGCTCCCTGCCGAAGTGAGCCAGATCATCTCCTACCACCATGAATGGTACGATGGATCCGGGTATCCACATGGACTGCAAGGGAAAGGAATTCCCCTGCTCGCCCGGCTCGTTTGTATTGCCCAGGAGTTCGACCACCTGATCACAGACCATCCCGCTCGGCAGGCGCTGTCCATCGAAGACGCTGTTGAGCAGATCCGGCGTCACGCGGGGACCCGCTTCGATCCGACTCTCGCGAAGCTCTTTGCGCGCGTGGCCATCGAGAGCAATGTTTCCCTTCCCTCATCCAGATCAACCGCGGCGCCCGAATCTTGAGAAGAGGCAGGTCGTCCGAGGTTCCACTCATCGATTGTGCTCGGCATCGCCGATCATTTCGGCCGCCGTAGCGCGCACAGCCTTTGTCACGGCCAGCCCTCCGACCATCCTGGCAATCTCTTCGCGACGCCCTCCCTGATCAAGCCGCCTCACGCGGGTGACGGTTCTTTTCTTGATCGTCTCTTTCTCGACCACGAAATGCGTCCCGGCCTGTGAGGCTATCTGCGGGAGATGTGTAATGCAGAAGACCTGGTGGTAGTCCGCCAAAGCCCGGAGCCTCTGTCCCATCACCGCCGCAACGGCGCCGCCGATTCCGGCATCCACCTCGTCAAAAACCAGGACGGGCACTCGGTCGGTCTCGGCCAGAACCGTCTTGATTGCCAGCATCACACGGGACAGTTCGCCGCCGGAGGCTACACGGGCAAGCGGCAGAAGAGGTTCGCCCTGGTTGGCCGATAGCAAGTATTCAACCCGGTCGCGCCCGGTCAGCCCGAGCACAGACTCTCCCCCATCCGCGCCGACCTTGATCTGCAATTGGGTATGGTCCATTCGCAGCGCGGCTAATTCCTCTTTCACCCGCGTTTCAAGCTTGCCGGCTGCCCGCGTTCGACCCTCCGAGAGTCGCTCGGCCAAGGCTTCCACGCGGGCGTAATCCTCGGAGACCAAACCTCGCAATTCGGCAATACGGGTCTCACAGACAGCCATCTCCTCGAGCTGCTGCTTCAGTTCCCGAGCCCGGGACAGCAGCGACTCAAGGCTGCCGCCGTACTTCTTCTTGAGCCTGAGCAGTCGGTCCAATCGCTCTTCGACCCGAGCCAAACGATCGGGGTCTTGCTCAAGGCCCTGTCGGTAATCGCGGAGCCGTTGTGTCAGCTCACGCAGGTTAACCGTTGCACCATCGCAGAGCGCGGCCCATTCCCTTGTGTCCGGATCGATGGTTCCCAACTCCCTGAGGCGATCAGTGACGCTGCCCAAGCTACCCAGCAGCGACGCGTCGCCGCCATAGAGCAACTCATAGGCTCCCTGGCTCAATTCGGCCAGACGGTGAGCATGAGCCAGCCGATGCCGCTCCGTGGCTAGCGTCTCCTCCTCACCGGGGTGGACGTCCGCTTCCTCCAGTTCGCGCTGCTGGAATCGGAGCATCTCTTCGCGGTGGCTCCGGTCTGCCGACATCCGCATCGCCTCCTCCAACTCGCGCTGCCGCATCTTCCACTGTTCATACTGGCTCGCGAAGTCGTTGCGCAGCTCTTTGAGATGTCCGAACGCATCCAACACCTCCAATTGGGCGTGCGAGGAGAGCAATGATTGCTGTTCATGCTGTCCGTGAATGTCGACCAGCGTCCCGGCTAGAGTCTGAAGCAGGTGGAGCGGCGTGAGACTTCCATTCAGGTAAACCCGGTGACGGCCGGCGCGGGAAAGGACACGACGAATAATGAGTTCAGTGTCTTGCGTACCAAGCAGTCCGACATCACGAAGACGGTCGGTCACCTGGCTGGATGCCGGGAGGGAAAACGCGGCCTCGAGGACCGCCTCCTCGGCATCAGACCGAATCTGGTCGACAGACGCCCGGCCGCCTACCAGCAGTGCAATGGCATCAACGAGGATGGATTTCCCGGCGCCGGTCTCGCCGGTCAGGACCTGGAAGCCCCCAGAAAACTCAAGACTCAGCCGGTCTATGACGGCGAAGTTGGAGATGCGCAACTCGGTGAGCATAAGGGCCGGTCATCGCGTGCAAATCCTCATGCGGTACGGGTGGACTGTACAAGGAGAGAATCGATCAATTCTGTGAACTGCCGCTTGGGTCTCGCTCCCACAAGTTTTTCGACTGGCTTGCCATCCTTGAAAAACAGGATCGTCGGAATACTCATCACCTGATAGCGACCGGCGATTTCTGGATTCTCATCGGTGTTGAGCTTCATCACGCGGAGTTTGCCGGCATATTCATTCGCCAATTCCTCGACGATCGGGGCCACCATCTGGCATGGCCCGCACCAGACGGCCCAGAAATCCACCATCACCAACCCGGACGCCTTCATCACTTCGGCATCCCAACTCCCTTCATCCACCTTCATCGCCTGTACTGCCACTGGACCTCCTCCTTCGGTTCACATTCACCGAACCCCGCACAACTCGCTCGGGCTCAAACAGTTTGGCCATCCTATACTAGCCACTTTTGAACTGTCAACCGTGGTCCCAGGGACAGCAGACTTTCACGGTGGCACGAAGAAAGCTGTCTGATGAACGTCTCCGATCAGAGACCCTGCGAACCTCTCCCAAGTTCCTGACGGGACGCGCCCAGCGTCTTCAGGAACCCGATAAGATCCTCGATGTCCGTGGCGGTCAGTCCTGTCCAGCGAGGCATCTCCGGGTGAAGGCTGTTCCCGGCTGAATCAATGCCGGCCACAATGGCGGCTTTCATGGTTTCCTCATTAGTACGCCGGGCGCGTGCGGCCGTGAGCATCTCGGTATCCCCGGGGATCGGTCAGAAATGGAACGGTGATGTTCGGAACCGGAATGCCGTGCATCGTTCCACCTCTCCCGTCCGGACCATGACACATTGCACAACCGACCCCTTCCATGCCATGGCTGTTCTGGATCACCCGCCCTTGCGCGTTGACGCCAGACATGTAAATGCGCTGCCCGTTCTCCTGAT
>CAYJUP010000011.1:0-14543 GCA_964373365.1 uncultured Nitrospiraceae bacterium | reverse complement strand
GGACCACCAACTGTCAGGCCGGGACGTTCGCCATGCCGTCTGCTGCTTCCAGAGCCGTGCCACGACCGCTTCATCAAGCCGCGCCGCCATGGCCGCGCTCACATCGGATTGTTGCCGCACGCTGCCTTGGATAATCTCCTTGGCGATTCTGGCAAGCACGTCGGGCGGATCCACCAAATCCTGAACCCCGCTGGAGGCCAAGCTCAAATACAACTGCTCCACCCCCACCCACCGATCGATTTTGGCTAGATGGTCCAAATAGCCGTCAATGGCATGATAGACATAGGTCAGGTACACGTAACTTTCTGCCGATGGAGACTCCTCCACTTCCTTCTGGCAGGCCTCCACCGCACGACGGTAGTCTCCGGCAGCGAGGAAAACCTTGGCTCTCTTGAGATGGTCCCGGGACCGCTCTGAAGAGGCATGCGCAGGGTCAGCCTGCATCGCGATCGGCAGCGTGACAAGCAGAGCCGTGAGAATTGCAGCCACGAGCCAACGCGCGGGGCAGGGGTATCGTACGAAGCAATTCATAGGCAACCTCCTATGTCCTCTCCGAGTCACCTGTGATGCGCCGGTGAACCAATGAGGTCTCACCGTGAAGATCCGTCAACCGGCCGAGAACAGACTATGAGAAGGAAGAGCCGACAAGGAAAAGCAGACCACACCGAACAAGTCCGCGTCAAGACACAGCGGGGACGGGAAAGATGCCCCCGCCCAGGCGCCTGTCCATCGGCTGCGCCTCTCATGGCTGTTTAGGTCCCGTGGGCGCCTCGGGCGTGGCCGGGGGGTTGACGAGCGGGGTGGGCCAGGGCAACCCACGCTCTCCGATCAGCAGGGGACCCAGGAGAGCCCGCACCACTTCGCTGCCGAAGCTCTCGGTCCATCCCACGCCGGTCAACGTGAGCATGAAGTTGTACTGCATCCGATCGGGGAACTTGAGATAGAACAGTGCCAGCGACCAGCATCGACAAGGATTCTGATACAGACCCACCAAGTCGATCTCAGGGCTATTCCCATCTTTGATGTCGTAATACGACTTCGCCCCAAGCGTCCAACCCAAAGGCGTCCTGAATGCTGCCGAGACGGTCACGAACTGGATCCCCGGCGTGGGGGCGAACACCTCGTTGAAGGAAATCGGATTCCAGATATCCCCCCGTCGCACGCGGTTCCCATCTCTCGTATACCGCTGTCCTACTTCCAGATACCAGAGGCCTCGGTCCTGGATCCGAAGGTCCGTATTCAATTGACTGAAAGATCCATGATACGGATCGTAAAAGGAGTCGAGGGTCAGCGTGTATCGAATTTCCTGAGGAATCTGCCCCTTCGCCTGCCCACGAGATCCGGTCGGCTGCAGAACAGTGACCGGCTCGCCGATGACCATTCGAGTCCAAATGTCGGAAAACTTCCTGACTTCCACAGGGGTAGTGGCTGGTTGGATGGGTTGGGGGGCATCACCGAACACGGAGGTGCCGGGAAACACAAACTGCCGGGCCTGGATCTGGGTACTGCCCGGACGGTAGCTCTGGGCCACGGTCAGATCCAGCCAGTTCTTAGAGGATCCTGCGGAGCCCTGTTCAAGCAGCCGGCTCCGCAGCGAATACGTGATGAGGTTTTTTTTCAGAAGGTTGTCCACGTCGTCAATCTGGACGATGTCCGACTGATCCGTGGGAGGCACGTATTCGTAAATCACATGCGGCTCGATCGTGTGTAGTACGCTACGGCTCTCGTTCAGACCGAACCGACGGGTGAGACGCGACGTGCCTTCGAGACCGGCCCAGAAGGTCTCACGGTGCGCGGGCTTCTGGGTGGCAACGCTCCTTGTGTAGTAGGTCTCTCGCAGGCGTAGTTGGGGCGTAAACCCGACGACATGTCCGACCTGCAGCACATCCGTCGAGAGGGCGGGCATCAGGTCCACCCGATTGAGCTGGAACCCTTGATCCCGATAGAAGTTCACGAGGGTGGTGTCCATGCCGAGCAAGAGAGGGCCGCCGAACGGCGACACATTGACCAGGCGGTGCCCGATCTCGGGGAGTCGTTGAAAGGTGTCCGTCCCCCCCGCGCTCAGCGGCTGGAGGTATTGTCCATACAGATAGAGATTCCCGCTCTTGAATCGCTGCGTGATATTCAGGTTCGACTCCTGGCTGGGAAGGGCTCGCAGGACACCGGAATTGCTGAGGTCGCTCAAAATCTTGGGATCGGAGAGCAGATTCGCTTCCGCTCGGATCGACAGATCCGGATTCACCTTCTGCATATGCTTGCCGGTGAGCGTCGCGCGCGCCTGATTCACTTCCGTATCTTGGATGAAGGTCAGCAGCCACTGCCCCCTCGACTTACGGTTCAGCACATACCGGTATTCCAGATCGCCGCCGTAGCCTCGGTTGGCCAGGAAATCCGGGGTAATGGTGAGATCCTGGCTCGGATTGACGGCCCAGAAGTACCCCTGCCGGTAATGGGTGCCGAATCGGTTGTCATACCCCACGGTGGGGATCAGCAGGCCGCTCTTGCGGGCGGTCTGAATGGGATAGGCAAGCGCCGGGAACGGCACCAGGGGAATGTCGTTCACGCACAACCAGAGATCTTTGGCGTAGAGGCTTTGGCCCATGTTGAGGTCCACATCCTTGAAAGTAAAGCGCCAAGGTGGAATCTTTCCCTCTTTCGCGTCGCAATTCGTGAACGATCCGTCCTTCACCCGATAGTGATCCTCCGAAAACCGTTGGAAGAGGCGACCGGTCACCAGCGTGTCCGTGAGCTTGATGTTCAACTCGCCGTTGGTGACCACTCCCGCTTCCGTGTTGACGTCCAGTTCCAGCCGTTCTGAGCGCATATCGGAGGTCGGGTCTGAAAGATGGACGTGCCCGGTTGCGATGAGGGTCCCGGACAACATCATGATCGTCACCCGGTCGGCCGTGAGCCGCAGCGGACCCTGCACGATGACCACCGATCCCTCGGCTTCGTAGACGTCGGGCCCCTTCAGGTAATCGATGCGTTCAGCGGTAATCTCGATCGGCTGGGCGGAGGCTGGCTGGGCCAACACGGTTTTGGGGGGGTCGGCTTGAGCGGAGAACGTCGGTGGAATGCCTGTGACAAGTACGGACAAAAAGGCGAGGAAGGACGGGCAGAGCACCGACCAGCGGCGACGGCCCATCTCAACCCCTGATGGGAGAAAGTGCACACCCGCGCAGGAGGGCCTTGACTTCACCCACCAGCATCAGGGACCCCGTGACGCAGATCACATCCTCCGCGGTGGCCAATCGCCTGGCAAGCGACAGGGCATCGGCGGGAAGAGGCGCGACATGCGCGGCATCCGCTCGCTCACCCAGCGAGGCACAGAGCTCGCGGACCGAGGCCGCGCGGGGAATCTGAACCTGCGTCACGACCACTTCGTCGGCCAGCGGCAGGACGATCCGGAGAAATCCCTCGCGATCTTTCTCACGCATCATCCCGATGACCAGGATAATCCGTGACCGGGGATGATCGTGACAATAATGCGCGAGGTACGCGGCCACCGCCTCGGCGGCCGCCGGGTTGTGCGCCCCATCCAACAGCAGCAGCGGATGCCGCTCCACAATCTCCAGACGGCCCTCCCAGCAGACCGCGGAAAGGCCGGCACGGACGGAGGCTTCGGAGTGCGGCAGCCCCCAGGCCGCCGCCAATTCCAACATGGCCAGCGCGCAGGCGGCGTTGTCGAGCTGATGGGCGCCCGGCAGCGGGCAGGACAAACTGGTGTAGGACACCTCCACTCCTTCGTACCGAAAGTCCTCAAGGATGTCGCCGTTGGCACGAAAGTCCGAAGGTAACCGATAGAGCGGCGCCTCCCGTTCCGAGGCGATCCGCCCGATCACGTGCGCCGCCTCCTGACTCAGTCGCCCCACGACCACAGGCACGCCGTGTTTGATAATCCCCGCCTTCTCGAACGCAATGGCGCCGACAGTGTGCCCCAGGTATTCCTGATGGTCCAGCGCCACGGTCGTGATCACCGACACGAGCGGCGCAATGGCAGTCGTCGCGTCAAACCGACCGCCCATGCCCACCTCGACCACCGCCACATCCACACCCGAGTCGAAGAAATATTGGAACGCCAAGGCGGTCGTGAACTCGAAAAACGTCGGCTGCAGCGAGAACCCTATGGCCTCCTGCAGGCGCGCGGTCAGTTCCGAGACGCACTCCTCAGAAATCGGGTCGCCGTTCACGCGGATGCGTTCCCGAAAATCCACCAGGTGTGGAGACGTATAGAGTCCGACCCGGTGACCGGACGCCTGCAGGACGGCGGCAGCCATCGCGGCGGTGGATCCCTTTCCGTTGGTGCCACCGATATGGAGGGTACGATAACGGTCGTGCGGCCTGCCCAGACGAGCCAGCATCGCCTCGATCGTCTCAAGGCCCAGCTTGATCCCGTGCTTCTGAAGACCGTGCAGAAACCCGATCGACGCGGAGTACGACATAGCTATCGGCGCGGCGGCGAAACAACGGACTACTGAAAATGGCTCAGGACGGTGGCCAAGGTCTCCTTCAGACGCTTTCGCTCGACGATGAGATCGATCATCCCGTGCTCCAACAGAAACTCAGCCCGCTGAAACTCGTCGGGGAGCTGTTGCTTGATGGTCTGTTCGATCACGCGCGGTCCGGCAAAGCCGATCAGCGCCTTGGGCTCTGCAAGGGTCACGTCGCCCAGCATCGCCACGCTCGCCGTCACCCCTCCGAATGTTGGATCGGCCAGAATCGAGACGAACGGCACCCTCGCTTCACCGAGCCGCGCCACCGCCGCCGACGTCTTGGCCATCTGCATCAGGGACAGAATGCCCTCCTGCATCCGGGCTCCTCCGGAGGTCGTGACCAGCACGAAGGGAATCCGAGACGCGATGGCGCGGTCCGCCGCGAGGCAGATTTTTTCCCCCACGACCGATCCCATGCTGCCGCCCATAAAGCTGAAATCCAGGACGCCAAGCGCAACCCGGCGCCCATTGACCGTCCCCTCCCCGGTCACGATGGCGTCCTTCCGCCCCGTCTTCTCTTGTTGGGATTTCAGCCGGTCTCGGTAGGAGTGCGTGTCGCTGAAGGCAAGCGGATCCTGCGGCTCGATCTCGACATCCCATTCCTTGAACGTCCCCAGATCCACCAGCATTGTGATGCGCTCAGACACCGAAATGGGGAAATGGTAATCGCATTTCGGACAGACCTTGTTATTGCGGTCCACCTCTTTGCGATAGACAATTTCCCGGCAGTGGTTGCATTTCAACCACATGCCCTCGATGACTTTGGACCGCTTGCTGGCATCGGGAGCGGGTAATTTGTGTTTTTTGAACCAGGCCATCGCAACCCCAGCAATGAAGCTAATAGCCAGCAGCTAGCAGCATAGGGCTCCAAGCTATTCGCTGCTCGCCATTGGCTATTTGCTAGATGAGGATTTCCTGCCCTTCCTCTAACACCGTCAATTTCGCGATCCCGAGTCGGGCCAGTTCACGTTTAATTCGCTCACGGACCCGTGGCTTGAGGTGGTACACATAGACCGGAAGGTCCGGGCGCCCGATCTTGTGAAATTCGCGAGCGAAGATGGATGGCGTCAGGTGTTTGCTCACCCGAGCCAGCTCCGCCATGTCATCCGGAAATGAGGTTTCGATGAACGCCGCCTTGAGCGTCGGCTCGCGCGCAGCCACCTTCCAGATCTCCTCGGTCTCATAGGTGTCACCGCTGTACAGGAAGGAGGAATCCTTGTCCCGAATCAGGAAGCCGACGGTCGGGACCAGATGGTTCACCGGGATCGCGGTCACGCGCAAGCCGTCCACCTCGCTCTCCCGGCCGACCTCCAGCGCTCGGCACACGAACACCGGGTGCTGCGGGTCCGGCAACTTCAGGAAGTCCGGATAAATTGTGTCGTTGAACACATGGGTCTGAAGACCCTTCAGAACTTGCGGAATGCTGGTGAGCGCCACCGGATCGTCAATATCATCCGCCAGGTTGTCGGCCAGCGTAGGCAACCCTTGAATATGATCGTGGTGAAGGTGGGAGAGCAGGACATGGCGAATCCGCTTCTGCTCGTCCAGTCGCAGCGCGGTCCCAACGGTCCCCGCATCCAACAGCACAGTCTCATTGACCAAGAATCCGCAGGTCCGGCACTGGCGAGAGCCATGGGCCCCGTCCAGTAGCTGGTCTGATCCATGACATCCCAGCACCCGGATCTTCATCGCGGCTCCCCCAGGCTAGACGCCTCTCCGGTCGTGACCATGCACCCTGCCATCTTCGTCATATCGGCGAAACCTTTCGCCCGTTCCACTCTGCTGACGCTGGTGATATGGGAAAGGCGGCTTAGAATAACACAGCTCTCATTTTTTTCGCACCAAGAATTGAGAATGTGACGAGGCTGCGTGAACGGGCCAAGCCGCTTCTCTGAATCTTAGAGAAACACGCGCCGATGAGCCGGGTATGACCGAGGTGAGGATTCAGACATCAGAGGGTAAGCCCGCAACTGCATCCCTGAGGAGGTGTGTTGCGACACGCGGAGCGTTCTTAGAAGAGGCTGTCGCCCAGGCCAATGCGGACCATCATGGTCAATCCGAGTCCGATGCTGCCGAGGCTCGCGAGGCCCTGCACGGCCTCCTGAGCGCGGCGCCCGAACGACGCCGAGAGCACGATCGGAAGGCTGATGACGACGCCCAGCAGCATCATGCCGACGATCGAGCCGAGTCCGAAGACAAGGATGTAGGCCACGCCCTCCCAGACCGTTCGGACCGTGGACAACACCATGAGCATGAGCGCGGCGGAGCCCGCCAGTCCATGCATCATCCCGACCGCAAACGGTTTGAGCGACAGCCGCAGCCAGTGTCCGTGCGTGTGGTCCGATCGCTGGGAATGGCGATGCAGGTGCACATGCGTCTCGCCGTCGTGCCGGTGCGTATGCAGATGCCATCGCTCCCGGAAGATGGTCACCACCAACGACACACCCAGCGCGACCAACATCAGGCCCACGCCGAACTCGAGCGCCACCGCGACCCTCTCGGGAATGGTGATCTTGAGCACGATGACGGCAAGGCCCACCAGCAGCAGGACGGCGGTGTGGCCGAACCCCCAGCAGAACCCGATAAAACCGGACGCGCGGAGATCGGGACGGTCGGATAGGATCGTGGAGACAGCCGCGACGTGATCGGCATCCAGGGCGTGACGCGCCCCCAAGAGGAACCCGAGGCCCAGGACGGTGAGGAACTCTAGCTCAGACACCCCTCATCCCCCTCTGGCATGCATCTCGAGGTGGGGGTCCTCGCGGAGTTGTTCGACTTCGATCAACTTCCCTCTGACGCCGATTTGCTCAAGCTCTTTCCGCTCTTCGGCGCCGCGATCCTTGCGCGCCTGCCAGACGGAGCGGATGAGGGACTTGATCTCTTCCGCTGAGGCGCCGGCACGGAGCGGTCGACGCAAATCAATCCCTTCGGTGGCGTAGAGGCACAGATACCACATGCCATCTGCGGTGAGCCGGCTCCGGTCGCAGGTGGCGCAGAATGGGGCGGTCGTCGAGGGGATGATGCCGAAGGTCGTGCCGTCCGGCAGAACGAACCGCTGCGCCGGCGCTGAACTGTCTTCAATGATTGGTTCAATCCGTCCATAGCGCTGGCTCAGCCTTTCAAGCATGGCGGCCCGGGAGAAGACTTTGTCCATCGACCAGTCGGTGGCCCCCCCGACGTCCATGTACTCGATGAAGCGCACCTCGGCGCCGACGCGTTTGCCGTACTCGATCAGATCCACGAGTTCATCATCGTTGTACCCGCGCATGGCCACGGTATCGAGCTTGAGGCCTTTGAACCAGAGCCGCACGACCGCCTGGATTCCCTCGAGCACTTGTTCATGCCCGTCTCTCCTCGTCAACGCCTTGAACCGCTCGGGTTTGAGCGTGTCCAGACTCACGGTGACGCGGTGCAAGCCGGCGTCGTAGAACGCTTGCGCCTGTTCCGCCAATAAGAGTCCGTTGGTCGTCAGCGCGAGGTCTTTGATACGGGGGTTTTGCAACAGCATCCGCATCAGCGTGGAAAGGTTCCTGCGTAGGAGAGGCTCGCCGCCGGTCAGGCGGACCTTGTCCACCCCCAGCTCCGTGAAGAAGCCCGTCAGGGTGCTCATCTCCTCAAACGTGAGCAGGGTTTCACGGGGTAACCAGGTGTACTCCTCCTCCGGCATGCAGTACTTGCAGCGCAGGTTGCACCGGTCCGTGACCGAGAGGCGCAGACTCCGCAGAGGCCGGCCAAACGTATCGTTTACGTGGGGCATCTCTCGACTCACTGGCATCGCACTTAGGGGTGCTCCTCCACCCAAACCTGCCCTTCCGGCGTCTGCTCGAGCTTCCAGATCGGCGTGATCTGTTTCAGCTCGTCGATGCACCATTGGCAGGCCCGGAACGCGTCCGCCCGGTGCTCCGCGCCGGCTACGATCAAGACGATGTTCTCGCCGATCCGGATCTCGCCGTAGCGGTGGAGGATCAGGACCTCGATCACGTCAAAATCCTTCAGCGCCCGCTCGCGGATCTCCCGCAACTTTTTCTGCGCCATGCCCTCGTAATATTCGAACGTGATGGCGCTCACATCATGGCCCTTGGACCGATCCCGCGCCGTCCCCAAGAAGATCGAGATACCGCCGATGCGCGTCGACCGGTTGCGAACCCGGTCAATCTCAGCATCGACCGAAAAATTCTCCCGTTGGACGCGGACCAGCATGGCATCATCAGGCATGCGAGAAGCCCCTTCATTCATGCCACCGGCGAACGGCGGCAGCAGCGCCACCTCATCGCCATCCTTGATCTCGGTGTCCTCGTGAGCAATGTCTTGGTTGACCGACACCAGCACCTTCTTTTTGTGGATTAACTCGCTGACTTGGGGATACGTGGCCTCCAGCGTAGCGACGAAGTCCTTGACCTTGCGACCTCCGTTCAGCGCCACGGAGAGGTCGCTCTGATTGTTGGCAAGTGTTTTCAGCATGCCGAAGAGTTTGACCGTGATCATAACTGAAAAAAGCCAACTGCAAATAGCCAGGAGCGAACAGCTCGAACCTCTTTGCTTGCGGCTATTCGCAATTCGCTACTCGCTACCTTCTGGTGTACTGGCCCGACTTCCCCCCTGACTTGGACAGGAGGTAGATGTCGCTGAAGCTCATGCCCTTATCCACCGCCTTGCACATGTCATAGATCGTGAGGGCCGCGACCGACACCGCCGTCATGGCTTCCATCTCGACGCCGGTTTGACCGGTCGTCTTGGCGGTCGCCGTGATCGTGATCGAACAGCGGCCGTCCAGATCCGGTTGGGATTCTTCCTTGAAATTGATATCAATGTTGGTGAGCAGGACGGGATGGCACATGGGGATCAGGTCGGGGGTGCGTTTGGCGCCCATCACACCGGCTACCTGCGCGACGGCGAGCACATCGCCCTTGGCGATCTTGCCCCGCTGAATTTTCTCCAAGGTCTCCGGCAGCATAAAAACCCGGCCCTGCGCCGTGGCGACCCGCTCGGTCGAACCCTTGGCACCGACATCAACCATCCGCGCCCGTCCGGATTCGTTGAAGTGCGTGAATTCGGCCATTTCTCTTGGTGAATCGCAGTCTTCTATCAGGCTATGGGTGATTATAGAAGTCGGTTGGAAATATAGTCAAGCGAAATACCGCCAACCTTGACACGCTGCGGAGCTTCAACCAGAATGACCGCATGGCTGATCACCTCATGATCGAATGCCTCGAATTTCAAGCACATTGCGGCGTGACGGCCGAGGAACGGCAGGCTCCGCAACCGATCGCCGTGGACGTAGAGCTCGAATGCCCGCCAGCGATCATCGAAGCTGCCGCAGCGACCGGTGACATCCGCCGGGCTGTCGACTACGCCGAGGTCGCCCGGCGCATCGCCGAGGTCGGTACCGGCCAGGAATGGGTGCTCGTGGAGACGCTGGCCGAGCGGCTGCTCACCATGCTCTTTGCAGAATTTCCCATCGCGCGGGTGCGTCTCTGGGTGCGGAAGTTGGCCCCGCCGGTCACCGACGTAAAGGGATCGGTCGGCGTGAAGCTTGACCGAAGCAGGACGTCCCAGACCCCGGACCCCCTCCCCACCCGATTCCTCATGGAACACTTGCACCACTTGCCGAAAGGGCGGGTCCTCGATGTCGCCTGCGGACGCGGTCGCAACGCGCTCTACCTCGCTTCACACGGGTTCACCGTCGAAGCGATGGATCGCGATGAGCAGGCGCTGAGCGAGCTGACGGCGACAGCCAGACAACGGAATCTGACCACCCTGACCACCCGCACCGTGGATCTGGAGGCCAATCCGGACAACCCCCCGGACCTCCCGAAGGAACGGTATGACGTTATCCTGGTGTTCAATTATTTGTACCGCCCGCTGTTCCCTTCTCTCCTGCAGGCGCTCAAGCCGGGTGGCGTGCTGGTGTATGAGACTTTTCTGATCGACAACCACCTGCGTCATCAGCATCCGCGACGCCGGGAGTTCTGTCTCGCGCACAACGAGCTCCTGCGGCTCACCACGGGGCTGCGCGTCCTGCACTATGACGAAGGCGAGCATGAGGGGACGCACGTCAGCGAGCCCGCGTTCACCGCCCGGCTCCTAGCGCAGAAACAGTAGGACGTTAAACGTTATACGTTATTCGTAAGGCCGAAGAGGGTGTTCTCGCCGAATAAGGAATCGTGTATAACCGATGGGCCTTCACTTCATGCTCTTGCGTTTAACGAATAACGGTTCACGAATAACGGTTCACGAATAACGTCACCCATGAGCCGCATCGACCTGCACCTCCACACCACCTACTCGGACGGCAGTCTCCCGCCCACCGAGGTGCTGACCCTGGCCCAGAAAGTAGGCGTGAGCGCCCTCGCGATCACCGATCACGACATCGTGGACGGCATTCCGGAATCCATCGAAGCCGGCGCGCGCCTCGGCATCGAAGTCATCCCCGGCGTCGAGATCAGCTCCCGCTATGACGACCGTGAGCTCCACATTCTCGGCTATTTTCTGGATTGGCGAGACCCAGTGCTGAGCACGCGGTTGGCCCAGCTCAGGGCCAGCCGCCACCAGCGGAACCCGCGCATCATTCAAAAGTTGAACGAGCTGGGCCTGGCGCTGACCTATGAAGAAGTCAAAGCCCTCGCCGGAACTGACTCGGTCGGCCGCCCCCATATCGCCCGCGTCCTGATGGAGAAAGGCTACGTGCAGTCCGCGAAGGAGGCGTTCGATCGCTACCTGGCGCAGGACAAGCCGGCCTACGTCCCCCGGCAGTTGCCGGAGCCGGCCGAGGCCATCGCCTGGATCAGGGCCGCGCGGGGGATCCCGGTCCTGGCGCACCCCACCTGGGTCAAAGAATCGGCGGAAGGTCTCTACAGGCTCTGCGAGAAACTGAAGGCGGAAGGGTTAATGGGAATCGAGGTGCACTACAGCACCCACAAACCGCAGCAGACCGCGGAATATCTGAACACTGCGAAGCGTCTGGATCTATTGGTGACCGGCGGCAGCGACTTTCACGGGCTGACGAAACCGGACATCGAGGTAGGCGTCGGGAGAGGCGGATTGAAAGTGTCGGAGAAACTCCTGGAACCACTCAAAAAAGCCGCTTCAATTTCTTAATTCTATACATGAACTACTCTTTATGTCATTGTAATATTATTGATCGTTTATCAATCTATTAAATCGGAGTTGCCTCGGTTGAGGCTGGAGTCCTATCTGAGCCACTTCATCACTCTTTCCCGAATACCTTCTTACTGTCTCCCAACAAGCCGGCCAGGAAAGAGCTGAACTCCATCGGGAAGATGAACTTGGTGGAGGGGCTGGTCCCCATGACCTTCAACGTCTCCAGATATTGCAGGCTCATGGTCTTCGAGTCCACCTCCTTGGCCACTTCAAAGATCTTTCTCAGGGCGAGGGCGAACCCTTCCGCCCGCAAGATCGCCGCCTGCCGGTCCCCTTCGGCTTTCAGGATCGCCGCCTGCTTATCACCTTCGGCCACCGCAATGGCCGCCTGCTTCGCCCCTTCCGCCTCGGTGACCGTGGCCCGCCGGCTTCGCTCGGCGGACATCTGACGCGTCATCGCTTCCTGGACCTCTTTCGGCGGAGTGATTTCGCGGATCTCGACGGTCGTGATCTTCACCCCCCAGCGTTGGGTCACCTCGTCCATTTTTGCCTGCAAAATGTGGTTAATCTGATCGCGCTTGGCCAACACATCATCAAGCGGGATGTCACCCACAACCGCTCGTAGCGTCGTGGTGGCAATGCCCTGAGAAGCCCCGGCAAAGTCCTGGACTTGGACCACGCTGGCGGTCGGGTCGAGGACTTTCGAATAAATGAGGAAATCTATGGAGATCCCCGCATTGTCCTTAGTGATACAGGTCTGGTGCGGGACCTCGAGATACGTCTCACGGAGATCCACCCAAATGGGCCGATCGATGACAGGAATAATAAGGACAATGCCCGGTCCCTTGGGCCGTGGGAGGACTTTGCCCAAACGGAGAACGACGATGCGCTGATATTCCGGGACGATCTTAATCGTGGCGAACAACAGGACCACGACTGCCACAACTGCAACCGCCAGTTGAATGGCCACGGTGACCTCCTTGTCCCGCACGACCTTGCAGGTGAAGGCAATGGGGCAGACAGACGATGGAAGAAATGCGGGGAGAACGTTACACGAGACAGCCAGCGATGTCTAGCGGAGCGTGAGCGGTGAGTGCGGCGCGCACGCGGCTCGACCTGCTGGTCACCGGCGGCAGCGACTTTCACGGCGTGACCAAACCGAACGTCGAGGCGGCCCAGAACCGAAACACTCTACCGCAACACGTCAGAATTCTCCCCACCATGGTGGCCGTGCGCCGTGCGCGCCTCAGTCAGGCGAGACGCAGCCAGAGATAGGCGCCGGCGATCGCGAGCGTCGCGAGCGTGACCGGAACCCCGATGCGCGCATGCCGGCGCCAGTCAATGCGCAGGCCCCGCCGCTCGGCGGCGTTCACCACGATGATGTTCGCGATGCTGCCCACGATCAGCAGATTCCCCGCGAGCGTGCCCACCATGACGATCAACGCGCCGAGCAGCAGCGGGGGTGCCAACGGCAGCGCCGCGAGCCGGTGTGTGACGAAGGTATAGAAGCCGCCGAGGCGCAGTTGGGCCGAGAGCACCATGAACGCGAAGAGCAGGATCAGCGTGGGCGCGTGGATCGAGCGACCGGCCTCCTCGAGGCTCACGTCGCCGACCGCGACGAGGGCGAACGCCCAGATAAGCGCCACGCCGGTCCGGTCGAGCTGAAACAAAGGCAGCCCCCCGAGGATCATCCCGAGGTACACGACGGCGAAGACGATGATGACGGTGGTGGTCACGGGCTAGGACAAGATATAGCGTCCCGACTTCTTGGTGCCGATCCGTTTGACGAGGCCGGCCTCAAGGAGCGGGTTCAATAAGTCCATGGCGCCCTGCTTGGAGACGCCGATCCCGTCGCGGATTTCTTGTGGCGTCAGACTCTTGTGGTCTCTGAGCAGGCGAAGCAGGTGCTCTTGCTTCGGGCGCAACACAATCTTCTTGGGGCCGGCCTCGGCGGAGAGATGCTGCACGCGCATCCATACCTTTTCAAGGGTCAGGTGAAGGGCGTCCGCTGCATACTCCAGCCAACTCGTCAGATCGCCACCCTGCATCTTGACAGTTTGCAGAGCCTCGTAATACCGAGCGCGGTCTTGCCAATACACCTCGTCCACCGAAAAGATATGGCGTGTATCAAAGCCCCGACGATACAATTCCCAGAGCGCCAGCGTGCGGCCGGTGCGGCCATTCCCGTCCGCGAACGGGTGAATCTCTTCAAACTGGTAATGGATGATGGCGGACGACACCACCGGCGACCACGTGGCGGATTGCGTGTTCCACCACTCGAACAACTCCGCCATCAGCCCTGAAACCATCTCCGGGGGCGGTGGCAGATACCCGCCGACGCGAACTCGACTATCTCGATACCGGCCAGCGCGACCCTGATCCATCACGTCGGAAGCGATGACCGCATGCAGTTTCAGCACATCCACGTGCGTGACCCGCTTCTTGGTCGCGTGTGTCTCGATCAAGCGAAGGCCGGCGAAGTAATTGAGCACTTCCCGCGTCGCGCGCGGCGGCTCGGTCGGAAGCGACTGTCCCTCTTCCAGCAAGCGAACCTGTTCCAGAGTCAGGGGGTTCCCTTCGATCGCGGTCGAGCTATGGGTGTTGCGGATGCGCGCGTCCTTCTGCAGGGTTGGAATCCACGGCACCTGTACCGTCGCGGCCAGGATCTTCTCCCGGAGCGCAGAAATCTCCTCAATCAGGCGCAGAAGCCATGGCGTGATCGTGAACTTGGGCTGATAGGCCATGCCCAAGGGTAGAAGATAAGTCAAGTATAAGTCAAGTTATGAGTCAAGTTGGAAAGGAGACTTCACAATTCTCCGCGGGAGGCGCGGGGAGCACGGCCGGGCCTGGAGGCGTCCCGGCCCCACACCGAACACCAGAGACTGTCAGACCAGGCGCGGCATGACCTCGGCGAACTCGCCGAGCGGTTCCTTCCCGGAAAAGATGCCG
>CAYJUP010000010.1:23005-25111 GCA_964373365.1 uncultured Nitrospiraceae bacterium | reverse complement strand
ACATCGCGTGGAGAATCGGCATGATCAAGCTGATGCGTGAAAGCGCGCACAAATATCCCTGGCTGTTGAAGTCCCTCATGGGGATTTTGGCGATTGCGTTCGTGATCACGATGGGCTGGTGGGGGTTCGGCCAGCAGGAAACGAACGCCGTGGCCTCGGTCGGAAACCTGTCGGTCACGCGCGACGAGTTTCTGCGCACTTATGAGAACACGTACCGGTTCTACAAAGAGAAGGTGCAAGGGGATTTCAAAGAAGAAACCCTGAAGCAGTTCGTGATCGAGGGACTGATCGAGAATAAGATCTGGACGTTGGCAGCGGAGGACATGGGGCTGACCGTTACACCAAACGAACTGCGCGACGATATCATGCGCCGTGAAGACTTTTTCCGGAACGGCAAGTTCGATCCCGAAGTGTACCGCCGCGTCTTAGCGGCCAACCGTCTGACCCCGTCGCTGTTCGAGTCACAACACACTATGGAGTTGCTGCGCAATAAAGCCAGGATGGTCGTGCTCGATTCGGTCGCCCTTACACCGTCCGAGATTGCGGAGGCGCAGGCTCTCATGGCCCACCAGCCTCAAGCCGAGTCCGCCTCCGGCCCCTCGGCCCGAGAGCGGATCTTGCAGGATTTTCTGTTCCAGAAACAGCAGCGTACGCTGATGGCGTACAAGGAAGCGATGAAGGCCAAGGTGCCGATCCAAATCCACAAAGAAATGCTCTAGAGCATAGCAAGCGGCGAATAGCGAACAGCTCCGAGCTATCGGCTATTAGCTCACAAGATCAGCACCGTATCTCCATAGCTGTACAACCTGTAGCGCTCCCGGATGGCTTCGCGGTAGGCCGCTCGCAATCGCTCCAGTCCCGTGAAGGCCGACACCAACATCAAGAGGGTAGTGCGGGGAAGATGAAAATTCGTCATCAGGGCGTCCACGACGCGGAACTTATACCCCGGGATGATGAACAGTCCGGTCTCGCCCTTCGTCGGCCGTACCGTCCCGCCAGCGTCGGCGGCTGTTTCCAAGGCGCGCACCACCGTCGTCCCGATCGCCACCACCCGTCCCCCATCGGCCTTGGCGCGTTCGATCGTAGCGACAGCGTCTTCGGAGACCTCGATCCACTCGGTCCCCATCGTGTGGTCTTGAATTCGCGCGGCACTGACCGGCCTGAACGTAGCCGGCCCCACATGCAGGGTGACGGTCGCAATCAGGATCCCTCGGCTCCGCAAGGCACCCAGAAGCCCGCTCGTAAAATGGAGCCCGGCTGTCGGAGCGGCGATTGATCCTTCCACACGAGCAAAGACGGTCTGATACCAGATTCGGTCTGCGTCAGTGGGAGACCGTTTGATATAGGGCGGCAGCGGCATCTGCCCGATGTCCCTGATCAGCTCGCGGATCGGAGTCGTGCTTGCGATCCTGACCACCGTTCCTGAGACCCCGCGATTCACGACCGTGGCCGAGGCATCGCGGCTGAAGTCAATCACCTGTCCCTTGTCAACTTTCCCCTTCAGCAGCACCTCCCACAGGTCCTGCCCCAGCTCCTTCACCAACACCAGCTCGATGTTTCCCCCGCCGGGACGTTTTCGACCGCTCAATCGGACCGGCACCACTTTCGTATCGTTGACTACCACCACGTCTCCAGGGTTGATCAAGGTTGGCAACTCCCCCACGTGGCGATGGGAGCAGGCTCCGCCTCCGCGAGGCAGAACGAGTAGACGCGACTGGTCACGAGGCTCAGCTGGGCGGTCGGCGATCAGCGTGGGATCGAACGGAAAATCGAAATCCGACAGTAGCATCAGGGCTGGGACGGAGAAGCCAGCTCCACAAGCCGGGCGTCCTTGAGTTCGGTCCCCGGAAAGTAATAGTGCAAAATCGCGGCGAACGAATAGCCCATCTCGGCCAGTTCCTTCGCACCCCACTGACAGAGACCCACCGCGTGACCGGATCCACGCCCAGACAGGACGACGGTCCTCCCTACTGCTTCAATCTCAAACTGTGTACTCGGGATGACCGTGTAGCCCACCACGCGTCGAAAATCTACGCCACGCAGGATCAGTTCTCCATCGGAATGCAGAATCCGGATCCGGGCCACCCGGCCGGCGCGACTGAACGA
>CAYJUP010000010.1:0-22995 GCA_964373365.1 uncultured Nitrospiraceae bacterium | reverse complement strand
ACACCATTGAGATACGGAAGGTCTTTCGACCAGACATTGAGCGCATCTTCGGTCAGACCAGCAGCGGTAGAGGAAAAGACGGCAAGAATCGGGGCATTCCGGTGTGTGAGCACTACTCCTCGCGTGGCTTCCACCGCCTGCTGGACGCGATCATCGAGTCCATGCCGACCTCGATAGACCTGATCTTGTGTGCCGGCGACCACGTCGTACTCGCGGCCCGGATTCATCATCCGTTGGTAGAGCGCATACGTCCGAGCGGCAACCGCTTGTACTTTGAGAGCCTCGGGGTGCCAGGCCGAACTCATCTCCGAGGGCACAACGCCCTTCACGTACTCTTCCAGATCCACCTCATTGATCACCATGAATCCCTTCCCTCGGCGGATGACTTGCAACCCCCCCCCCATCGCCAGAGTATTCATGGAGTTCGCGGCGCGAGGAACACCGCTCGGATGGGTGCCTGTCGACGAACCTGCGAACACACTTTCACCGACCTCGGATACCCTGTCGGTGAGCTGTCCTGGTTGTTGGTCCGAGACCGAGGCCTCTTCAACAGTGATGACGAGTTCGTCGCCACGTCCCCGAAACCTCACCATCTCGGCACGAAGTCCCTCTCCATTCACGGTCATGCCGCCAGCGACCGGCGTGACTACCAATGGAGTCGTCACGAGTCGTTCGTCGCCGCCGGGGAGTTGGACCACCGCTCCCCGCTCAGACGATAACAGAACCTGCCGGGCATCTTGAAATAACAGGACGCGGATCGGGTCCGCCGCCTGGGCGGACGCGGCGAGCAGGAACGAGGACAGCATCACGCAGAGTGCAACAACCGCGCGCATCGCGATTACCGCTTGGACAGGAGGTACAGCAGCAGGCTCACCACTACGCTGATCAGCACGCTGGTCGCGAGGGGGAAGTAGACCGTGAAATGGTCCCGTTTGATCAGGATATCGCCGGGCAACTTCCCGACCCACCCGAGGCCGCTCAGCCCGGGGAATTTGCCCAACAGAGTCAGGAGGGCACCGAGAAAAGCGAGGATCCCTCCCGCGAGAATGAACGTTTTCCCCACGCCGCTCCAGTCCGGCATGGATTACCTCACGAGGAGTTCGGCGATTTGGACGGCGTTCAGCGCCGCGCCCTTCCTGAGATTGTCCGCCACCACCCAGAGATTCAGCCCGTTCCGGATTGACTCGTCTTCGCGGATGCGGCCGACGTACACCTCATCTTTGCCGGCCACATTCAGGGGCATGGGGTAGAGGGCATGCGACGGATCGTCGTAGACCTGGACGCCCGGCGCCGTCGAGAGAATCGCGCGGGCTTCGTTGGCGGTCAGTTTTCGCTCCGTCTCGATGTTGACCGACTCGGAATGACCGACATAGACCGGCACCCGCACCGTGGTCGCGGTGATCTGGATCGAGCGATCCCCCATGATTTTTCTGGTCTCATGGACCAATTTCATCTCTTCTTTCGTATACCCGGAGGGCAGAAACTCGTCGATGTGAGGCAAACAATTAAAGGCGATCTGGAATGGGTACACCTTCGGCCGAGGTTGCTTGAAACTCAGCAGGTCCTTGCACTCATCGATCAGCTCGTCCATCGCCTCTTTGCCGGTTCCGGATACCGCTTGGAAGGTCGTCACCACGATCCGCTTGATATGCGCCTGATCATGAAGCGGCTTGAGCACGACCACCATCTGAATCGTGGAGCAATTGGGATTGGCAATAATGCCCCGGTGCTGGGCGAGATCGTGGGGATTAACCTCAGGCACCACCAGCGGGACGTCCTTGTCCATGCGCCAAGCAGCGCTGTTATCAATGACGACTGCGCCAGCTTTTGCCGCTACAGGCGCAAACTCCTTCCCGACATCGCTTCCGGCCGAAAAGAGCGCCAGGTCGATCCCGGCGAACGACTCGTTTGTCAACTGCTGTACATTCAGATCCGCCCCCTGGAACGAGACAGTTCCACCAGCCGAACGGGATGAGGCCAGCGGACGGAGCGTCTCGATCGGAAATTTCCGCTCCTCCAACACCTTGATCATCTGGGCCCCGACCGCTCCGGTCGCCCCGACAATGGCAACGTGATAGGCCGGTTTCTTGCTCAGCATGGGCGATTCCATCTTAACGCAATTCAGGCGGCGATCATACGGACCCGGTGATTAAACGTGTCGGCGATATACATGTTGCCCCGGTCGTCCACGACAACCCCGAACGGGTAATTCAGGCTGCAGTCCTCAGGTAGGCCGCCGTCTCCCCCGAACTGAGCCATCCCGTTCCCGGCCACCCGCCTGACGATCTTTTTCGTTCTGTCCCATTTCCGGATCAGGTGGCTGTCGGAGTCGGTAATCAGGATATGGCCCTCCCGATCCAGGGCAATGCCGTAGGGACGAGACAGACTCGTCGAAAACTCGTTCGCCCGTCCCTGGTAGCGGTACTCCCCGCCGTCTCCGGCCACGGTGCTGATCACCCCGGTCTCCGGATCCACCCTCCGAATCCGCCCGTTGAAGGTATCGGCGATGTGCAGCGCTCCATCAGGACCCAAGGCAAGACCGCTGGGCCCGGCCAGGCTGGCCTGGGACGCGGGCATACCGTCTCCCGTATACGCCGCCTCGCCGGTGCCCGCCACCGTGGTGATCACGCCCGTGGCCTGATCCACCTTGCGGACACGATTGTTGCTCTGATCGGCGATGTACAGATGTCCCTTGCCATCCACTACCAGGGCCGTCGGCTCGTTCAGGGCGGCGGACGTGGCCGGTCCGCCGTCGCCGGAAAAGCGATGCTGGCCGGTCCCTGCAATGGTCGTGATGGTTCCGGTGATCGCCTCCACTTTTCGGACCCGGTGGTTCATCGTATCCGCAATATACAGATTGCCGCGCTCGTCAACCGCTACGGCTGTCGGGAAGTTCAACGTCGCGTGAGAGGCGGGGCCTCCGTCTCCGTAATACCGCCCGGCCCTGGCCGAAGTCCCCACTACAAACCGCACCGTGCCGCTCAGGTCTGCCAGTTGCGCAAACTTTTGCGGCGTTGATTGTTCGGGCCCTCCGAACGGGTCATCCTCGGCCTGATCGGCAACCGAAGTCCCACGAATCTCAACGACGTCATGCTCAGACGATGAGGTTTCAGGACGGCCCGCGACGGTCGTGACGATCCCTGTCTTGAGGTTCACCCTCCTGATCACATGATTTTCAGAGTCCGCGATGTAGAGGTGCTCCGCTCCGTCCAGCGCGATGCTCTTTGGCTCGTTCAGACACGCGGAAACGGCCAGGCCCCCGTCCCCCACATACGCCGGCGTTCCGTTTCCGGCCACCGTGTCTATCGTTCCTGATTTCGCGGACACCAGCATCTGACGCTCCTCGCCGAGTTCTTACCCTTGCGTGAAGTTCTTCAGGATCACGCTTCCCATCTCCACCGTCCCGACCAGCTTGGTCCCAGGACCGTGGATATCCTTGGTCCGATACCCCTGTTCAAGGGCTTTGAAGATGGCGTGCTCGACCGCCTCAGCCTCCTTTTCGAGATGAAACGTGTAGGCCAGCATCATGGCGGCCGACGCGATCGTGGCGATGGGATTGGCCAGGTTTTTCCCGGCTATGTCCGGCGCGCTGCCGTGAATCGGCTCATAGAGGCCCGCGCGCGCGCCCAGGCTTGCGGACGGTAGCATCCCGATCGAGCCGGTCAGCATCGCCGCCTCATCGCTCAGGATATCGCCGAACAGGTTGGTGGTGACCAGGACATCGAACTGCCTCGGGTTTCTGACGAGTTGCATGGCGCAGTTATCGACGTACATATGACTCAGTTCGACGTCCGGATAGTCCCTGTGGACCTCAATGACCACGCGCCTCCAGAGTTCAGAGGACTCCAGCACATTGGCTTTATCCACGGACGTAACCCGACGTCTCCGTTGGCGAGCCACCTCGAACGCCACTTTCGCAATGCGCCGAATCTCGTCGGTGGTGTACACCTCGGTGTTGATGCCCTTCTCTCCGGCGGCGGTCTTCTCGATCCCCTTCGGTTTCCCGAAATAAATCCCCCCGGTCAGTTCTCTCACAACCAGCAGATCAATCCCCTCGATCACCTCCCGTTTCAGCGTGGACGCGTCGGCCAGCATGGGGTACAGCTTGGCGGGACGGAGGTTCGCGAACAGGCCCAGTTGCTCTCGCAGACCGAGCAGCGCGCGTTCGGGACGAAGACTGTATTCCAACCCTTCCCAGCGGGGCCCGCCCACGGCGCCCAGCAGCACGGCATCGCTCTGCTTCGCCAGCGCGAGCGTCTCCTGCGGGAGGGGCACGCCGACCTTGTCAATTGCGTGCCCGCCGACGTCGCCGGTGACGAACTCGAAGGCATGGTGAAATCGTTCACCGACCGCCTTGAGGAGTTTGACCGCCTCGGGAACGATCTCCTGCCCGACCCCATCACCAGCCAGGACCGCAATGGTTGCCTTCACGAATAACTCCCTAGGCTATGGGCTCGGGGCTATAGGCAATAGGCCATCCATTAAGACTCATACCTGAGATCTTTCGAAGTCTCCTTATCACCCATCGCCGATAGCCTATCGCCTCTCGCCTACTTGATCAGTCCGCTTTGTTTCGCGTACGCGAAAACATCGCCGGCCTTCAGGATCCCCACGACATCGCCCAGCGGCCTGAGGGCATAGGTCTCGTCGGTCGTCAGGTTCCTGAAGGTCACTTTGGGGACATCAATCTCCAGTTCGTCGCCCGTCTTCACCCTCTGCCACACCGACTCGTCCAGCTCGAAGGGCAGCAGGAAGCCGCCGTTCACCGCATTGCGGTAAAAGATGCGCGCGTAGGACTCGGCCACGACCGCTTCCACGCCCGCAATCTGAAGCGCCACCGGCGCGTGTTCCCTAGAGGACCCGCAGCCGAAGTTTTTGCCCGCCACGATCACGCAAAACTCGGACCGATGCTGCCCCTCCGGCACGAACCGCACATGCCCGGCCGGCAGCCCAGCCGCCTGGTCCGGGACCCCCGACAGCGCGTAGGTCCCGTACAATTTTCGCTCTTCCGGATCAGCGAGGCTGTACACGAGATGCTTGGCGGGGATGATCTGATCCGTGTCAATGTTGTGGCCCAGCACGTAGGCTTTCCCGCGAATCACGTCTTTCATCCCGGTTCCTTGCCCTCCAACTCGCCTCTGTTTCCCTCACCGATCAGTCCGGTGCAGTGCGGAATCCCGTTTCCGCTACTCGATGACTTCCTCGTCCTGCTGCCTCCACGCCGGATCAACCAGGCACAAGAACTCGATCCTGGCGGTGCCGGTGTTTTCCAAAGACTGCTCCACCCCCGGTGGGACATACACCACCATCCCCGGCTCCACCGCAGCCGATTCGTCTCCGACCCGGAAAACCCCCCAGCCGGCCAGAAAATAGTACACTTCCGACGAGACCAGGCGGTGTAGCTTCGAGCGACGACCCGGCTCAAGCCGGCCATGGGCGAGGCTGTACCCAATCGCGACCGGCACACGAGCAGGGTGCAGCATTTCTCGCAACAGCGTGTGATCGCCTGCGAGAAATTCCTCGCACTGGTTCAGGCTCGTGATCAGCACGACGGATTCCGGCCCGCTACCCCAGAAATTCGCGAGGGTCGGTGATTTTCCCTGTGACGGCGGAAGCCGCGACCGTGTATGGGGAGGCCAGATAGACCTGCGCTGTTTTCGAACCCATCCGACCGGGGAAGTTCCGGCTTGTGGTAGAGATGCAGACCTCGCTTTTATTGAGTCGACCGAACGTGTCGGACGGACCTCCGAGACAGGCTGCGCAGGACGCCCCCTGCGAGATTCTGGCCCCGGCCTTTTCGAAAATGGACTGCAAGGATTCGCCGTCCAGATATTCCGTCGCCAGCGCCCGGGCGACCTCGGTGGTGGCCGGTACCACAAACGTGTCCACTTTGACCTGCTTGCCTTTCAGGATGCTTGCCGCCGCTCGGAAATCCGTGATCTTCCCCCCAGTGCAGGAGCCGATATACGCCCGGTCCAGCACCACATCCCGACACCGTAACGCCGTATCCCGATTGTCCGGAGAATGCGGCTTGGCTACCGTCGGCTCGATATCCTTCGTCTTATAGACCCGCAGGCTGTGGAACGGGGCATCGGCATCATTGGAGACCACCTCATACGGCTTGCCGGTCTTCGATTTGACGAAGGCCTCGGTGGTTTCGTCCGGAGCGATGATGCCGTTCTTGCCGCCGGCCTCGATGACCATGTTGCACAGAGTCATCCGCTCTTCGATGGTGAGCGACATCACCCCGTCTCCCGCAAACTCCATCGCCCGGTAGGTGGCGCCGTCCACCCCGATATCTCCGATGATGTGCAGGATCAGATCCTTGGCCATCAGGTAAGGGGGCAGCGGCCCCTCAAAGACGAATCGCATGGTTTCGGGCACCTTGACCCACAGCTTGCCGATTCCCAGGATCAGGGCGGCATCCGTGTTCCCGATCCCGGTCGCGAATTCGCCGAACGCCCCGGCCGTGCAGGTATGCGAGTCCGTCCCGAACAGCACCTCGCCGGGCCTGGTGTGTCCCTCCTCCGGCAACGCGATGTGACACACCCCCTTGTACTTCGGCGTTCCGACATCATAGAAGTACGGAAGCTGCTGTTCCGTCACGAAGCGTCTGAGGACATCCAGGTTACGGTGAGCATGGAGATCCTTGGTGAAAATATAATGATCTGGAATCACCACCACCTTTTCCCGATCCCACACCTTTGCGGCAGCCCCGAATTGCTTCTGGAAAATCTGTATGGTGCCCGGTCCGCAGACATCGTGCGTCATCAGGATGTCCACGCCTACCCAGATATTCTCTCCCGGCGCCACACTCGCCTTACCGGCGTGCCGGGCCAGAATCTTCTCGGTCATGGTCATGCCCATGTGCAGCATTCCCCTCCCCGTGAGCTAACAGCCGATAGCCAGTAGCGAACAGCGCCTGCTCTGAAGCTATCGGCCATCAGCTATTGGCTATTCGCTACTTGCTTGCTTCGCTGTGGTCACTGTACCCTGGCCTCATCGTTCAAATCAAGCCGACTTTCTGCGCCGGATCGGCGTTCTTTGACGCCCAGTAGGCCAGTTTGTTGAGCGCATTGAGGTAGGCCCGAGCCGAGGCCACAATGATATCGGTGTCCGCCCCATGGCCGATGGCCGGCTTGCCCGCCTCCTCGAGCCGCACCGAGACCTCGCCCTGCGCGTCGGTTCCGCCGGTAATGGACTTGACCGAATAGGTGAGCAGGCGGCTCTTGGTCTGCGTCATGGCGGCGATGGTGCGATACGCGGCATCCACCGGCCCATCGCCCGTCCCGGTCTGTTTGACGAGTCGGCCGTCGATCTCCAACTCCACCGTGGCGGTCGGCACCCGATTGGTCCCGCTCTCTATGTACAACGTTTTGAGCATGAATCGCTCCTGAATTTTGGCGATCTCCTCGGAGATAATGACCTCCAGGTCCTCTTCGTAAATCTCCTTCTTCTGGTCCGCCAGCCGCTTGACCCGGTCGAAGGCTCGGTTGATCTCCTCTTCGGACGGTTTGTAGCCCAACTCCTCGAGCCGCTGCCGGAAGGCATGCCGGCCCGACAGCTTCCCCATCACCAGCTTGCTCTGGACCAGCCCGACGGACTCGGGACGCATGATCTCATACGTGCTTTTTTCCTTGAGCAGGCCGTCTTGATGGATGCCGGAGGTGTGCGCAAACGCATTCGCGCCGACGATCGCCTTGTTGGGCTGGACCACCATGCCCGTAATCTTGCTGACCAGGCGACTGGCCTTGGAAATCTCCTCGGTGCGGATGCCGGTGTCCGCCTTGTAGAAATCCTTGCGGGTCCGGAGCCCCATCACAATTTCCTCAAGCGAGGCATTGCCGGCCCGTTCGCCGATCCCGTTGATCGTGCACTCCACTTGACCGGCTCCTTCCAACACCGCCGCCATGGAATTGGCCACAGCCAGACCGAGGTCGTTGTGACAGTGGACCGAGATCACCGCGCGAGCGCTGTCCCGAACCCGCTCGCGAATCCCACGAATCAGCAGACCGAATTCCTGGGGAGACGCATATCCGACCGTGTCCGGGATATTGATGGTTCCGGCTCCTGCCTCAACCACCGCCTCCAGCACCTCGTACAAATAGCTGGGATCCGAGCGGCTCGCGTCCATCGGCGAGAATTCGACGTCGTCCACATACCCGCGCGCATGCTGCACCATCTCGACCGCCCGCTTCAACGCTTCCTCCCGGCTGATCCGGAACTGATACTTCAGATGGATATCCGAGGTGGAGAGGAAGGTGTGGATGCGAACCTTGGGCGCGCCCTTCAGCGCGTCCCATGCCCGGTCGATGTCTTCCTTCCTGGCCCTCGCCAGGCTGCAAATCGTCGGCCCCTCCACTTCCTGGGCCACTTGTCTGACCGCCTCGAAATCACCGGGCGAACTGTAGGCGAACCCAGCCTCGATGATGTCCACCCCGAGCCTGGCCAACTGCTTGGCGATCATGACTTTTTCCTCGACATTCATGCTCGCCCCGGGCGATTGCTCGCCGTCCCGCAAGGTGGTGTCAAAGATCCGGATCATGCGCGTCATACTCACTACTCCTCTCCAATATGCACAAATTGTTGACGGGTGGCTTGGCTGGTCCCTACTGCGCGCGTCATCACCCGTCGCTCTCGGCCCGTTGCAATCGGAGAAGCAACGGGTCCCCGGCACTTTCCGAAGTGCGCGGTGCGCGAGCACGGGGACCAGCCCAGCCGCCCATCAACAAAAAAAGCCTTCCTCCCAGGGCCCGTTGCAATAAAACGGGCAACGGGCACCCCGGACGAAGGCTCAGCGCGCTCCGTGGTACCACCCTGATTCGGTGCCCGGCTTCGACGAGAAGCACGGACACCCTTCGTTGGAAGAAGACCCGGCCGGCTCACCAACTCGCCGGCGCGCACAAACGTGGTGCTCCTTATTCGTCGCACCGTGCGCCCCGTCACGGGGGTCAGGCGGGCCCATTATCGCGCTGACGCTGCACAGGCCCGGCTCCGAGGCGAGTTCGGCGGCCGACGGGCTGGTTCGCACCCTGTCCGCCGCGTATTCGGCGGACGCCACCAGCTCTCTCCATACCGTCGGGGTCGCGTACTATTCCTCTTCTTCGCCGCTCTACTCTTTCGTCTCCAGTACTGGCTGCTCGGATCCCGCCCCTCCCCGCTTGCCGAACGCCTTGGCGAGGAGGCTCACCCCTTTCTCCACAATACCCGACACCGCATATCCGGCGAACACGACGAACAGCATCACTTGGGGCCACGCTGCCACCAGCATCAGGGAGAGAATCGCCCAGACGAGGTAGTTAAAATTGCGGCCACCCCTGAACTTGAGGTCTTTGAAGCTCCGATACTTAATCGTGCTGACCATCAGAAATGCCAGCGTGAGGGTCATGATGAGAATCAGGAGCGGTTTGACCTCCGCTCCCATCCGCACAATGTGATGGTCAAACACCACCAGCGTGGCGATCACGCTGGCCGCGGCCGGAATCGGAAGGCCGGTAAAATATTTATTCTCGGAGTTGGCCACCAACACGTTGTATCGTGCCAGTCGCAGCGCCCCGCACGCGACGAACGCAAACATGACCGCCGAGCCCAGCATGCCGTGGGCGCTGAGCGCCCAGGAATAAATCAGCAGTCCCGGCGCCACTCCAAATGACACGAGATCAGCCAGGGAGTCATATTCCACTCCGAACTGGCTGGTGCTGTTCGTCCAACGGGCTGACTTGCCGTCCAGCATATCGAAGACCACGGCGACCAGGATGGCAACGGCCGCAGCCACGTAATTCGCGTTGAAGACGGCCAGGATCGAGAACAACCCGCTGAACAGATTCCCGGTCGTCAGGAGATTGGGGATCAGGTAGACTCCCCGCTTTCGTTTGGGTTCTTTCATGAACGCGGCGCGCATGACGATTCCCCACAAGTTAACTCCGCGAGGACGGTTTCACCGCCCTTCGCGTAATCCCCGACCGCCACCCGTAGTTTGGTCCCGAGGGGAAGAAACGTGTCAACCCGCGATCCGAAGCGGATCAGACCGAAGCGCTCACCACAGGCCACCGCCTCCCCGGGAAAGGCCCAACACACGATTCGGCGCGCGAGCAGCCCTGCGACCTGGACACACAGCACCTTGCCACCCTCCGCGGTGCGAATCATGAGCCCGTTCTGCTCGTTTCGCAGCGTGGCCTCCGGCCGGTTGGCGGCCAGAAAGCGACCGGGCTGATAGACGATGCCTTCGATCGTCCCATCACACGGTATGCGATTCACGTGCACATCGAAAATATTCAGAAAAATGCTGACGCGAATCCCCTGGTCCTTGAGATACCGCGGTTCATATTCTTCAGTCACCGCGATGACACGGCCATCGCCAGGTGCCACCACGGCTCCGGCCGTGCGGGGAACGTGTCGTCTGGGGTTCCGAAAAAACCAGGCCGTCAAGAGCATCAGTGCGCCGAGAACAACCGCGGGGGCGACCCAGCCCAGTGTCCCTGCCAAGACTGCTGACCCGCCTGCTGCGGCTATAAACGGAAGCCCTTCCCGGACGATTGGAATGCCGACTGCACGGTCTGCCATCTGAACCGCTCTCCGCCTTGTTCGCCGGACCCGGACTTCTGACCTCAGTTCTTGCTCTTGTCAACCAGCTTGTCTTTCTTGAGCCACGGCATCATGGCCCGAAGCCGCGCGCCCACCTCTTCGATCGGATGGGCCTCACCCTTCGAAAGCAGGGCGTTGTAGACGGGCCGATTCGCCTGGTTTTCCAGCACCCACTCCCTGGCAAACCGTCCGCTTTGGATCTCGTCCAGAATCTTCCGCATCTCGTTTCGCGTCTCTTCCGTGATAATCCGGGGCCCCCGGGTCACATCACCGTATTTGGCGGTCGTGCTGATCGAATAGCGCATGTTGGCGATCCCGCCTTCGTAAATCAGGTCCACGATCAGCTTGACCTCGTGGAGGCATTCAAAATAGGCCATTTCGGGGGAGTAGCCGGCATTCACAAGCGTCTCGTAGCCTGCCTGGATCAGAGAAGTGAGGCCTCCGCATAACACCACCTGCTCCCCGAACAGGTCGGTCTCGGTTTCCTCCCGGAACGTGGTTTCGATCACGCCCGCCCGCCCGCCGCCGATTGCGCTCGCATAGGCCAAGCCGACGGATCGGGTTGTCCCGCTGGGATCCTGGTGAATCGCCAGCAGCATCGGCACCCCGCTGCCCTTCGTATATTCCGACCGGACCAGATGACCCGGCCCCTTGGGCGCCACCATGAATACGTTGACCGTGGCAGGCGGCACGATTTGCCCGAAATGGATGTTGAAGCCGTGCCCAAACGCCAGATAGGCGCCATCTTTGAGATACGGAGCGATGTCCTTCCGGTAAATCCCCCCCTGCGCTTCGTCCGGGGCCAACAGCATCACGACATCGGCGCTTTTCACCGCGTCCGCGGTCGGCATCACTTTGAGACCGCTCTTTTCGGCCTTCTGCCAGGAGCCTCCCTCCCTGAGCCCGACCACCACAGTGACGCCGCTGTCTTTCAGATTCAGGGCATGGGCATGTCCCTGGCTGCCGTAGCCGATGATCGCCACCTTCCTGCTGCGGATGTGTTGAATGTCGGCGTCTTGATCGTAGTAAATCTTCATGGCCTCTCCTCTAAAACAGGCTATAAGCAAGGGGCGATGGGCTATGGGTGAGGAGGTACTTGTCTTCCTCACCTATACCTATCGCCTATAGCCTCTCGCCCATAGCCTGCTATTCTTTGACAACCCGCTTCGGCTGAGCCACCGCGGGCCGAATCGGTTCACGTGCGATCGCGACCCGACCGGTCCTGACCAGTTCCTTGATCCCGAGCGGTTGCAGCAGGTTAATGATCGCCTCGATCTTCTTGATATCGCCCGTGACCTCGATCGTGTAGGTAGTTGGAGTCGAATCGACCACATTGGCACGGAAGATATCCGCAATCCTCAACGCTTCCGCCCGATCCTCCGGCTTCGTATGGACCTTGATGAGAGCGGCCTCGCGCTCCACAAACTCGCTTTCGTTGAGATCCACCACCTTGATGACGTCGATCAGCTTGTTGAGTTGCTTGACGATCTGTTCGATGATCCGGTCATCGCCCGTGGTCACGATCGTCATCATGGACGTGGACGGGTCAATCGAGGGCGCGACCGACAGACTTTCGATGTTGAACCCGCGTCCGCTGAACAGGCCGGCCACGCGCGACAGCACCCCAAACTTATTCTCGACGGTGACGGAGATGATGTGTTCCATGGGAGAAGCGAATAGTAAATAGCGAACAGCTCATAGCTCTGAGCTAGGAGCTGCTAGCTATTAGCTGCCAGCTCTCACTCACGCCGTCAACACCGTGTCCTTATCTTCACCGGCCACCGGCGTGCCCGCCGCCTGCTTCTTCTTGAGTTCCGGCGGATCGGCCAGGATCATTTCATGATTGCAGCCGCCAGCCGGAATCATCGGATAACAGTTCTCATATTTATCTACCGGCACATCCACAACCACAGGTTTATCCACCGACAGGGCTTGCCGGATGACATCATCGATCTCCGAGACCTTGGTCGCACGCAGTCCTACAGCGCCATAGGCCTCCGCCAACTTGACGAAATCCGGCACCACGTCCAGATAGCTGGACGCGTACCGCCCCTCGTAGAACAGGTCCTGCCACTGGCGCACCATCCCGTGGTACTGGTTATTGATGATGAAGACCTTCACCGGAAGCTTGTGCACCACCGCCGTGGCCAGCTCCTGCGTGTTCATCTGCACGCTGCCGTCGCCCGCGATGCACTGCACCAGTCGGTTCGGAATCGCGGCTTGCGCGCCCATGGCAGCCGGGAATCCGAACCCCATGGTCCCCAGCCCTCCCGACGTGAGCCAGCGACGCGGCTTGGCCAGGGTGAAGTATTGGGCCGCCCACATCTGATGCTGACCGACATCCGTGGACACGATCGGGTCCCGATCTTTGGTCAGTTCATAGAGCCGCTTGATCGCGTGCTGCGGCTTGATCGGACCTTGCGGGTCCTGCTCATAGGTAAGGGGATGCGCTCGCTTCCACTCGTTAATCTGGTCCCACCACGGTTTTCTCAGCTCCTTCTGTTCGCCATTCACGGTCGCTCGAAGGATCTGGTTCAGCTCCCGGAGCACGCGTTTGCAATCCCCGACAATCGGGATGTCCACATTGACGTTTTTCCGGATCGAGGTGGGGTCAATATCAATGTGGATGACCTTTGCGTAGGGGCAAAATTCGGACACCTTGCCGGTCACTCGATCGTCAAACCGAGCGCCAACTGCGATGACCAGATCCGAATAATGCACCGCCATGTTCGCCCAGTAGGTGCCGTGCATCCCCATCATGCCCATCGAGAGCGGGTGCTCGCCAGGGAACGCCCCCATGGCCATGAGTGTCATGTCGACCGGGATCTGCATCAGCTCGGCTAACTCGAGGAGTTCCTCAGAGGCTCCGGAGAAGATCACTCCGCCGCCCACATAGAGGATCGGCTTCCGGGCTTTTGCGATCGCCTCCGCCGCCTGCTTGATCTGCCACTTATTCCCGTCATAGGTCGGGTTGTACCCTCGGATCGACACCGACCCCGGATACTTAAAATCCGTCTTGTTCATGGACACGTCTTTCGGGATGTCCACGAGGACCGGTCCCGGCCGGCCGGTGGTGGCGATGTAGAACGCCTCTTTGATCGTCACCGCTAAATCATTCACATCCTTCACGAGAAAATTGTACTTGGTGCAGGGGCGGCTCAGACCGATATTGTCAGCTTCCTGAAAGGCATCGTTCCCAATGAGGCTGGTCGAGACCTGGCCGGAGAAGCAGACGAACGGAACCGAGTCCATAGAGGCATCAACCAGAGCGGTGACGATGTTGCTCATGCCGGGCCCCGACGTGACCAGCGCCACCCCGGGCTTTCCGGTGGCCTTCGCGTACCCCTCGGCCATGTGGCCGGCGCCCTGCTCGTGACGGGTGAGGATCACGTCGATGTCCTTCTGCTGATGAAGCACATCGAAGATTTTGAGTACGACTCCCCCCGGCAAGGCGAAAAGGGTCTTCACCCCCTCACGCTTGAGGGACTCCACAAAAATCTCTGCGCCCGTGAGTTTCACCGCTACGCCCTCTGCCTATGGGCTGCCGCTACAGAAAAGCCTGCAGCAACCAGACCGCCACCCCCTGGAGCCGATCTCCAGCAATCACTTCCTCCAAACCAAACGAATCTCACTGAAAAACAAAGAGAAAGTGAGACGGATAGTATCACTACGGGCTTTTTCAAGTCAACTGGAATCACAGAGACTTGCGTCGCGCATCGGCTGTCACCATTGGAGATCCGTATGCCCCCGATGTTGAGAGAAGCTCGCGAAACGTGTACGGTAAGCTTCACCACGCCATAGGAGTCAGGGGCAGGATGTCCGGACCAACTCAGGCGGCAACGGCAACCTCACCACCGGTTGGGGACAAGAATGCTGCAGGTCACGATTCTGTCGCGGCGGGATTGCGAACTGTGTGAAGTCGTTCTGAACACGGCTCGTCGCCTGCAGGCCGACATTCCGTTCGGCTTGAACTACGTGGACATTGACGCGGACGTACAGCTCTCGACTCGGTACGGCTCCAAGGTTCCGGTTGTGCTTATTGACCAGGTCGAGATCGGCTCGGGCACGGTCACGGAAGGGGAATTGCGACGGGCAATTAAAAGAGCGCGCTGGAGAAGACCTATAAGCCGGATTCTGTCCCGTCTCGGATTGACTCCGAGACGTGGATGATCATTTCTCTCGAGCTCGGGTTACCCCGAGCTTCAAGCGACCTACCCGAGGACCTCGGCCGGGCCAGCCGGTTCCGAGACGGGAATGAGTCGCGTCTCGGTCGTCCTCCTATTTGGTCTTGCTCCGGGCGACGCTTGCCGTGCCGCCTGTGTCACCACAGGCGCGGTGGGCTCTTACCCCGCCGTTTCACCCTTGCCTGATCCGAGCTGAGGTCGTGCTCTGCGTCCCCTGCACAATCCCCGACTCGGCCATCGGCGGTTTATTTTCTGTGGCGCCGGTGTCGGATTGCTCCGCCTGGGCGTTACCCAGCGCCCCGCCCCTCGGAGTCCGGACTTTCCTCCCGCAGAGAGAATCTGCGAGCGACCACCCGGTCTTCTCCAGTGCGCCCGATGAGTATACCCGCTAGGCGGCCTGGATTCAAGCGATGGTCCTGACCGCTCTGGCGGAGACTTTCAATGATCGGCTCACACCACGAATCCAAAGAGGGTATGGCCTGAATCATTCCCTCCTACGCCGCTCCGTGATGATGCGCGTGGACGAGCGCATGCCCGCGCCCCCGGCGGATGAGCCACCGATTGACCGGAAGGGCGGCGATGAAGGCGGCCAGGAGGGACAGGAGGAGACTTATCCAGAACAGACCCGTCGCCGGGCCGGCCTCCATCGCGCCGGGGATGACGAGGATGACTGCGTTGTCTACGATCTCCATGACCGTAATCGAGCGCGTGTCGGAAGCGAACGCCAGCCGTCGCGACGTCCGGAAGGCAAGTCCGCCCGCCAGAAGCGGACGCAGGGCAAGCGCATACCCGAAGACAAAGGCCAGGACGACCGCCAGAGCCACCGAGGCCATGTTCCCCCGCCCGAGCAGAGTCCCGATGACCAGGCCCAACACTTCTCCGATGGAGCAACCGGTGAGGCAGTGCACCCTGGCCGAGACGGCCAGGCGGTTGAGCGTGGCGCGCGAGTCAGGGGCGTGAGGGTGCTCGTGATTGATCGTTTGACCCGACCTGAATCGTCTGCTAGAGTCCTTCCCCAACTGGGGTTCTTTTAACCCAAGAGCAATTTTTGACAACCGCAAATTCCTCGCCCGCAAAAGGCCGGATCGGCATCGACGAATCAGGCAAGGGCGACTACTTCGGTCCCCTGGTCGTCGCGGCTGCCTACGTGACCCCGGAGGCGGAGCGGGACCTCAAGCTGATGCAGGTGCGGGACAGCAAGCGGATTTCGGACGGCAGGATTCTTGAACTCGCCCCCGACATCCGTCAGGTGTGCAAGCACAGCATCGTGGCGATCGGCCCTGAGCGCTACAACGAGCTGTACGGCAAGATCAGAAACTTGAACCGGCTGCTGGCTTGGGGACATGCGCGCGCGTTGGAGAACCTCTTGGAACAGGTGGACTGTAACCTGGCGATCGCGGACCAATTCGGCGACGAGCGGTTCATCACCAATGCGCTCCTGGAGAAGGGCAAGCACGTGCAGTTGGTCCAGATGCCGAGGGCGGAGGTGGATCTCGCGGTCGCGGCCGCCTCCATCCTCGCCCGGGCCGAATTCCTAATCCGGCTCAAGCGCCTGTCAGACGAGATCGGCACGTCACTGCCGAAAGGAGCCTCCCGATCGGTCGAGCTGGCTGCGCGGATGGTGCTGAAGAAACATGGGAGGGAGCGACTGGGCACGGTCGCCAAGATGCACTTCAAAACGACCCAGGCAGTGTTGACCGCCGCGCAGAACGCTTAGATCGTTTCCTGCATATCATCGGCCGCGTTTTCCAACGACTCAGGGGTCGCCGTCGGCATATTCACCTGCTCGCCATCCCAGTAGAGAATCCGATGACAGTAGGTGCAGGCTTGCAATTCATCCGACCGCTTCACCTCAGCGACTAACTGGGGAGGGAGCTGAAGCCGGCAGCCGAAGCAGATGCCGTTTCTGACCGGGGCGAGCGCGAGGTCCTTCCTGGCGGCCTTGAGCTTCGCGTATCGCTCGAGCAGGCTCTTCTCCAGCATGGCTGCCACTTCCCCGTGCTTCTGATCGAGCCGGGCTCGTTCGGCCACCAAACTGGTGGTGAGCGCTTCCAGCCTGGCCTTCTCCTGGGCGAACAGGCGCTCCGCCTCCGTCGCCCTGATCTGTGCCTGTTTGGCTTCCTGTTGATTCTTCTCGATCTGCTCCATGAACGTGAGGACCTGCTCCTCGATCTCGCCTTTTCTCTTGTTGGCCATCTCGATTTCAAAGAGGTGCGCCTGATACTCTTTGTTCGTCTTCAGCTCCGTGAGACGTGCTCTGAGTTTCTCGACCTGCGCCTCGTGGATCTCGAGATCACGCTCGCGGTCGCGGCGCTCCTTCACCAGCGTCTCGATCGACGTGGTCATGTCCTTGAGGTGTCGGACGGTATTCCGGAGGGGGGCTTCTGCGGCTTCGATGAGATGAGGGGTTTTTTTCTGTTGCTCCCTGATCTCCATGATCCTGAGATCAAGGGCCTGAAGTTCGATCAGCGGCTGTAGCTGAGGGTTCAACGGCGCCTCTGTTTCATTACCATGCTCGGCTCATCACGCGTGGTGCATTCCCTCCCACTGACTGGTGGGCCCACCAGGACTCGAACCTGGGACCAACTGATTATGAGTCAGCCGCTCTGACCACCTGAGCTATGGGCCCCGTCGGTTCACTCGCCCTGGCTGCCCCGCCAGAAGACCGGCCAAGAGATTGATTTTAGACCGCCGGATGATCGGTGTCAATCCGTGAAGAGCCGCCACGGACTAGAGGCTTTCGACGAAACTCTTGAGCTTTTTGCTCCGACTCGGATGACGCAGCTTCCGGAGAGCCTTGGCCTCGATCTGCCTGATCCGCTCACGAGTCACCTCAAAATCCTGGCCGACCTCCTCCAGCGTGTGATCAGTGCTCTCTCCGATCCCAAACCGTTTCCTCAGCACCTTCTCTTCGCGAGGCGTGAGCGTCTCCAGCGCATTGTTGATCTGACGTTGGAGATCGTACCGAATCGCCGCCTCGAGCGGTGAAATGGCCTTTTTGTCCTCGATGAAGTCGCCCAGGTGGCTGTCTTCCTCCTCGCCGATGGGTGTCTCAAGCGAAATGGGCTCCCGAGCGATTTTCAGAATCTTGCGCACCTTATCCAGTGGCAGATCCATCCGCTCGGCGATCTCTTCAGGGGTCGGCTCGCGCCCGAGCTTTTGGACCAGATGGCGCGAGGTCCTGATCAGCTTGTTGATCGTTTCAATCATGTGCACCGGAATCCGGATCGTCCTCGCCTGATCGGCAATCGCGCGCGTGATAGCCTGCCGGATCCACCAGGTGGCATAGGTGCTGAACTTATAGCCGCGCTTGTACTCGAACTTATCCACCGCCTTCATCAGGCCGATGTTGCCTTCCTGGATCAGGTCCAGAAACTGGAGTCCGCGGTTGGTGTACTTTTTGGCGATGCTGACCACCAGCCGGAGGTTGGCTTCCACCAGCTCGGCTTTGCCGCGTTTCACTTTCTCGGCCGCCAGATCAAGGTGGCGGACCGCATCCTTGATTTCATCGGCGGACACCAACGCTTCCTCGGTTTCGAGGTGACGGATGCGGCTTCTGGCTACCTGAGAGACTTTTTTGATCTCGTGCAGGGTGTCTTCCGGAAGGCCGGTTTTTCGGCGCACGACCAGAAGATCGCGCCGGCTCCGGCTGAGCCGCCGCAGAAGGTCCACGCCCGCTTCGCCAGACACGCCCAGTTTCCGCTGGCATTGCGCGATCTCCCGTTCTGCAGCACGGATCTCCTGCGCCAGATCTCTGACACGCTGCACCATCCGGTCCTTCAGGACCGCGTGGAGGTTGATCAACTCCATTTTTTCGACCACCTGCTGCCGAATTCCTTTGATCTGGTGTTTGATGCGTTGCTGCCTGGCCGGATCGCTCCCGCTACGCCGGCTCTTGTCATACAACGCCATGAGGGACCTGGAAAGCTTGCGAACTCTGTTGAGAGCATCGAACGTTTGGTCTCGGAGCTCTTTGTCGTCATGCTCCGTGACCTCTTCCTCGAACTCCTCTTCGTGGGCCGGCACGATCTCCCGGATGTTGATCTTGCCGGATTTGAGCTTGTCCCTCAGCGACAGGACGAACTGGATGCCCATCGGCATGCCGAACACGACGGACGCAATATCCTTTTTCCCTTCTTCAATCCGCTTGGCGATCTCAATCTCGCCTTCCCGACTCAGGAGGGCGACGCTGCCCATTTCTTTCAGATAGAGCCGGACGGGATCGTCGGTCCGGCTGAGGATTCCCGGAGTGAGATCGATTTCTTTCTCGCTCTCCTCCAATTCCCCGCTCGCTTCGGCCCCTTCGGCCGCCTCCCCGCCGTCAGCCATCTTCTGCAAGCGGTCCCCTTCGGAGGCGTCGACAATCTCAATGTCCATCTCCCCAAAGATGGTCATTAGGTTAGAGAGCTGCTCGGACGACACCATTTCGGCCGGCAAGGTGCTGTTCAGCTCATCGTAGGTCAGGTAGCCTTTTTCCTTCCCGCGAGAGATCAGCTTCTTGACCTCACCGAGCAATTCTTCTTTCGGCATATCGACTCCCTACAGGCGCTGGTGTTGCGGCGAGTGCTGCGATTGGAGCGACAGCGAGTCGGCTTTTCTCAAGCGTATCTCGTTCACTTGAGCGTTTAACCTCCTCACCTCCTCCGTACGCCCTTCCTGCTCGGCCACTCTGAGCCTGACGATCAGCTCTCCGAGTGCCAGTTCGCGTCGCTTTCGTTCCAGCGTCGACAGACACCCGTGTACATGTTCCGGAATGTCATCGTAATGTCGTTCAGACATCGACAGCTCCGTGGCGACGGACCCACACTCCGCATCGGCCACAGCCTCGTCGAGGATCTCGCGGATGCGTACCCGACCGTCTTCATCCACATGCCGGAGCGCAATCTCCACAATTCGATGACACGCCGGCACCGAGAAGGCCTCGACGTTCAACGCCCGAATGTCGGCAGGGCTCAATTGACCCTGCAGCAGAAGGTAGATCAGGTCACGTTCTTCGGGACTCCCCTTAAAGCGGCTGTCCAATCCCGTCGGGGTCGCTTTCCCAACACCCCTCCGCTCCTCCTTCGGCAGCAGTTCGGGGTATCGTTCGATCAGACGCTTCTGGTTGATCCCGAGTCGCTCCGCGACGCGCCGCGTGCACTCCTCTTTCTCAATTCTGTGGGCAGTTTTCTGAAGAATGCGCAAAATTTCATCCACGCTGCGGATCCGATCCTCGATCGTCCCCGACTCAGCACTCCGCAAGCTGCGCTCGACGGCGAAATCCAGCAAACTGGGCGCAGACTCCTGAAGCCGCAGGAATGATTCGGCTCCCTCCTTCCTCATAAACGTGTCCGGATCGTCTCCGGCCGGGAGGGACACGACCTTAACCCCGATCCCGCTGTCCACGAAGAGGTCCAGCGTCCTCAGCGCCGCCCGCACGCCGGCTGGATCGGGATCGAACAGCAACACCACTTTCGTGACGAAGCGTCGGATCGTGCGAACATGGTCGGGGGTCAAGGCGGTCCCGAGCGTCGCAGCCACGTTCCTGATGCCGGCCTGATGCAGAGCGATGGCGTCGAAATACCCTTCCACGACAATCAACGTATCGGTCCGACTCATGGCCTCGCGCGCACGCTCCAAGCCATACAGCGCGCGGCCCTTGTTGAAGAGCGGCGTGTCCGGCGAATTGAGGTATTTCGGCTCGCCCTCGCCCAGTATACGCCCGCCGAACCCGATCACCCGCTTGCGGAGATCGAAGATCGGGAACATGACGCGGGACCGGAAGCGGTCGTAATAGCCAGCCGTATCTTGCGGTTTCCGACCGGACTGCTCTTTCGGCACGACCACCCCGGCCAAGAGCATGTCCGCCGTCGTGTACCCCTCCTTGGAGAGATGTCGCAGGAGGCCGTCCCACGCTTGCGGCGCGAATCCAAAGCCGAAGGCATCAAGAGTCTCGCGAGACATCCCTCGCTCGCGGAGATAGGCCATCGCCCCATTGCCCGCCTCGGCATCGAACAAGTTCCGCCGAAACCAAGCGGCGGCCATGTCGTTCAGCTTCTCCAAACGTTCACGATTGCCGGAGTCCAGAGCCTGTCGCGCACCCTGCACCACGGGCACTTCAATGCCGGCCCGGCGGCCCAACTCCCGCACCGTTTCCGGAAAGGCCGTCCCTTCCATCTTCATCACGAAGGTGAAGGCGTTGCCGCCCTCGCCGCAGCCGAAACAGTGGAAGATCTGCCGGGAGGGACTGACCATGAAGGAGGGGGTTTTTTCGCTATGGAAGGGACAGAGCCCTTTGAAATTCTGGCCGGCCTTGGAGAGGGTCACGTAACCGGAAACCACATCCAGGATGTCCGTCCGTTCTTTGATCTGTTCAATGACATCCTGAGGGATGAGGCCGAGGCTCACGCCGGTACGCTCCTGTGACTGCTGCTGCCGTGAACCGAGTCCGCTACCGAACCGGAAGGGCTTGAAAAATCGAAAAAGTTGACCGTTCAATTTAACAGATCGGAGAAAGGACTGTCAACGAGGGGAGAAGGGGGTGCTTGCGGGTCCTGTCGCCGCCCCAATTTGGAATGTGGCGGCTGGGCTGAGCCGCGTGCTCCCGGAACGCGCACGATAAGAATGTGCTCGCTCGACGGCCGCAGTAGGGCTCACCCCAGCCGCCCATCGAAATTACTGCCACAGTCGGCACCACACGCAAACACTTAGGAAGGGATGTAGCGCACCCGGTTTCTGAGACACTTGTTGATCTTATTCAGCCCGACCTCCAGGTCGGGTCGCTCGGCGATCGTCGCTCCTAGGGCAACTCTGCGCGTCGAGTTTTGTGACCTCGTGAACCATGGTGCGTCTGCTGCGGTCATGCCGCCTTAAACGGGTGCGCGTCCGCTCGCGCCTGGACCGGCGTCCGATGGCCTAAGCGTGCAATGAGCCACTGGGTGTTGTAGCGCTCGAGAAACTCCGCGATGTGCGCCCGCGCCTCGTCGAGACTCTGAAACTGATGGAGATACAGACATTGTTCCTTCAACGTGCGCATGAACCGTTCGGCCACCCCGTTGCATTGGGGCTCGCCCACGTAGCTCGGCGAGATCGCGATGCCGAGCCATTTGACCTCGTTGATCCAGGCGGCTGCGATATATTGCGGTCCCCAATCACAGCGGAGCCGCAACCCGCGGGCCACGTCCTTCGCAAAGGTCCCATAGGCGTAGCGCACGCCGTGACGGATTGGTTCCAGCGCCGCCCAGCGATCGCCGATTTTGGCCACATGCCAGCCGACCACTTCATCCGTATAGTGATCGACGGCCGCAAAGAACCAGCACCAGCCGTCCTGCTCCGTATAAAAACGCGTGGCATCCGTGCCCCACATGGCGTCGGGGCGGTCCGTGGTGATCGTCCCGTCATGCGCGGGGTTGCCATTGGGCGGCCCCAGCCGCCGCGGCGCCAACAAGCCGTGCTGGCGCATCAGCCGCAGCGCGCGTTTGCCGCTCACGGCAAGGCCGCGGTGTGCCAGCCGCGCCCGCACCTTGCGGTACCCCTCGCCATGAAACGGACATGTCGCCAGCACCATCCGAATCTCCGCGACGACCTCGGCATCACTCCACCGGGTCTTGGGGCCGCGCTTGTGCAGGGTCTGTGCCAGTGGCTGGGGGCGCCCGCTGGCGTACACGCTGGACCGCGCCAGCCGATAGACCTCGCAGATCAGCCGCAGCGGATAGCGGCGGCCGGTGCCGGGACTCACACAGGTTCTCATAGCTTGCGCTTCTTCCACTCGTCCACGAGCCCCCTTTTTTCGATGAGGTCTTCTGCCAGCTCAAGCCGCATCGTCAATTCGCCGATTTTGGCCCGTGTGCGGATGAGCTCGCGGTCCTCCGACTCAATGTGGCGCTTCAGCCCCCGCATCCCGGCGTCCAGGAACGCACGTTGCCAACTCTCCAACTCATGGGCCGGGACCTGGCTGGCCCGCGAGACGCTGTCGAGGGATTCCCCGCGCAGCAGGCGGAGCACCAGCTCGGTCTTGCGCGGGGCGCTCCAGCGTTCGGGGATCTCGTTCGGCTCTGAGTTGGTCGCGACGTCGTCTGACGATGGGGACTTCTTCGATTTGGCTTCCATACCCGACCTCCTTGGTCACCGTATTGTGAGCTAATTCCGTGTCCAAAGAAACCGGGTCCGATTTAGGGAGATGCTAAAAAATTACTGGCTGGATTCAAGCGCGAAGTGCAACACCTGAGCGAAAGACCTCCGCAGGGGT
>CAYJUP010000009.1:20936-25258 GCA_964373365.1 uncultured Nitrospiraceae bacterium | reverse complement strand
CCTTGGGCGAAGAAGGCGTCAGCCTCGGGGCGGTTGATATCGTGTCGGCGAGTCCGGAGAAGATGGTTCGGGATGTGACCTTCGATGTCAAAAGCGAGGAGCACGGGGAGCAGGTGCTTCAGCGGTTGGGCACGATTCCTGACGTGAAGGTGCTGTCCGCTTCCGATCGGATCTTCCTCCTGCATCTGGGGGGCAAGATTCGTGTCGAAAGCAAGCTGCCGCTCACGACCAGGAACACGCTGTCGATGGTCTATACACCGGGAGTGGGGCGCGTCTCCAGCGCGATTGCGAAGGACCGATCGAAGGTGTATGCCTTCACGACCAAGAACAACAGCGTGGCGGTCGTCACGGATGGATCGGCGGTGCTGGGGCTCGGTAATCTCGGACCCGAAGCGGCCCTTCCGGTCATGGAGGGGAAAGCCATGCTGTTCAGGGAATTCGCCGGCATTGATGCCTGGCCGATCTGCCTGAGTACGCAGGACCCTGATGAGATCGTCCGCATCGTGCAGGGGATCGCGCCCGGCTTCGGCGGGATTAACCTGGAGGATATCAGCGCGCCCCGCTGCTTCGAGATCGAGCGCCGCTTGAAAGACACGCTGGATATTCCGGTCATGCACGATGATCAGCATGGCACCGCCGTGGTGATCCTGGCCGCGCTTACGAATGCGCTGAAGCTGATCAAAAAGCGATTCGGGGAAGTGCGGGTGGTCGTCAACGGGCTCGGCGCGGCCGGGACGGCTTGCTGTCAGATCCTGCTGGCGGCGGGGGTCTCACGTCTGGTGGGCTGCGGCCGGCGCGGCATCGTGCTGTCCGGCGATCCGGACACGCTCCGAGCGTGCCGGCACAACCTGGCCTCGTGCATGCATCCTGACCGACCGACCGGAACGCTCCAGGATGCCCTGAAGGGTGCCAACGTCTTCATCGGTCTCTCGGTTGCAAACGTCCTGCGGCCCGAGGATCTGGATGTGATGGCCAAGGATCGGATCGTGTTTGCCATGGCCAACCCGGACCCGGAGATCACGCCGGAGTTAGCCGTCTCGCGCTGCCGGGTGTTTGCAACCGGTCGTTCGGATTATCCAAATCAGATCAATAATGTGCTGGCGTTTCCGGGCCTCTTTCGCGGCGCGCTGGATGTGCAGGCCCGTGATATCAATGAGGCGATGGAGTTGGCCGCGGCCCAGGCGATTGCGGACATCATCCCCGAGGCCACGTTGAGCGAGGATTACATCATCCCCAGCGTCTTCGACAAGCAGGTGGTGCAACGGGTGTCCAAGGCGGTGGCCGGTGCTGCCCGTGCGACAGGCGTCGCCCGCCGGCTGAGTAAGACGTGATGTGTGCTAGAATGCCGCCGGCGCGAATACCCTTGACGGCTGGGGGCTTCGTGAGCACGTACACGCAGGGCTGTGATGGCGTTTGATGGAAGAAAGCTGGCCAGGTTTCAGGCCGGCATGCGCCGGCGGATCGAGGCCCTCCGGACAAAAACTGAAGACAGCCTCGACTTCGCGCTGGACAACATGATGCAGGATCGGGTGGACTCCTATTTTAAGGTCGAGGAGGGGTTGGAGGAGATCGACCGGACGCTGGGACTGATCGAGGAAGAGCTCGAACAGATCAAGGATCTGTCCAGCGCGATGCGCCTTGATTCGCGTCTGGAGTTCATCGAAGACCGGTTTGAGGAACTCGACAGCGAAGTGCGACAGCGACCGCGGAGACGCCGCCGCAAGATCAACATGTCCGATTTCTTCAAAGCGGCCGGCGGGGGCGGAGATGCGCTGAGTTCCCGCGGCGAGATCAATAATGAGACCGATGCGTTCAGGGCGCTGGGTCTGGAGCATGGCAGTTCGATGTCGGCAATCACTGCGGCGTTTCGGCAGCGCGCGAAAAGGCTTCACCCGGATGTTCGGAAAGGAGATCGAAGCTCGGAGCCGGAGCTGCGGCGCATTATCGAGGCCTATCAATACCTCAAGGAAAACTTCATTGTGATACAGGTAGAACCTCAACAAGAAAGATGATTCCTGCCTCTCATGACCTCAGCGAACAGCCTCTACGGTGAACCCCCTGAACCCCCATTATATTTCTGACCCCGGCAGCCTTCGGAGCCTCTGCCAGCGTCTTCGCGACAGCGCTCGGATCGCTCTGGACACGGAGTTCGTGGGAGAAGAGAGTTTCGTGCCACGCCTGGAGCTGATCCAGGTAGCGGCAGGGGATCTGTGCGCCGTGATTGATTTTCCCGCGGTCGGGTCGCTGGACGGATTGTCGGAATTGTTACATGACACGCGGATTGAGAAGGTGGTCCACGCCGGACGGCAGGACCTGGAGTTGTTCTATGCTTACACCGGGCACGTTCCGACTCCCATCTTTGACACCCAACTTGCGGCCGCGATGGTCGGCTACGGAACTCAGGTGGCCTACGCGCAACTCGTCCAACGAGTCCTCGGCACCAAGCTGGCTAAGTCCCATACATTAACGAATTGGAGTCAGCGTCCGTTGACCCCCGATCAGATCACGTACGCGCTGGAGGATGTTCAATATCTCCTTCCTGTCTACGAGCATCTGTGTCAACGATTGCAGTCGCTCGGTCGGCTGGACTGGGTCAAAGAAGAGTTTACACGCCTGGAATTGAAATCGAGCGAGGGGGCGCAAGATCTTCGCCATCGGTACCAGCGGATTCGCGGGTGGGACAATCTGAACCCACGATCGGCCGCCGTGCTGAGGGAGCTGGCGGCGTGGCGAGAAGACGAAGCCCGGCGCAGGAACGTTCCAAGAGGGCGAGTCATCCGTGACGAGGTACTGCTGGAGTTGGCTCGTCGTCCTCCTGCTACGCTGGCGGCCTTGCGGGCGACGCGGGGGCTCCATCCGTCCGAAGTCGATCGAAACGGCGAGCCTTTGCTGGCGAGAATCCGAGACGGGCTGGTGCTCCCGGAGTCTGAGTGGCCTGAGATCCCTCGATCCCGCAGACCGGAGCCGGAATCGGCCGGCCTTGTGGATCTCCTGCAAGCGGTGCTGAAAGCCTGTGCGCGGGAGCAGGAGATCGCGCCGAGTCTGCTGGCCAGTGCGTCCGACCTGCAGACGCTGGTGGACGCCAAGCAGGATCGAGAGAAGCTGGATCTGCCGATCCTTAACGGCTGGCGGCGGAAACTGGCCGGCGGGATGCTGCTCCAAGTGCTGGACGGAAAAATCACGGTTAGCGTGGATCGGCAGAGCGGGAAGCTCCGGTTGGTGCCTCACCATTAGAGCAGTTGCTTCACCGTCTCCGCCGGACGCGCCAGAATCACGGCGTCACCCTTTTCCACGATCGGCCGCTGAATCAGGTCGGGGTGCTTGATCATCAGGTCGATCAGCTCTTCCTCTGAGAGGTCCTTGCCGGCCAGCCCCAACTTCTTGTAAATATCTTCTTTGGTCCGGAGCACGTCCTTCGCCCTTAAGCCGGCCTTCTTGAGCAGTCCCTTGAGCTGAGCCTTTGAAAACGGCCTCTCGTAATAATTCACCGCGTCGTAGGCCTGCCCGCTGGCTTGAACGAGCTTGACCGTTTCCCGACATGTGGAGCAGGTCGGCTTTTGGTAGATCGTGATTTTTGTCATTGGCTTCTCCATCCCTTGTGCACGTTGTCCTGTCTTGACCACGTTTCCAGATGCGTGTTAAAAGCAAACCAACATCCGGGCACGAGGCAAGGGGCTATAGGCTATAGGTTCTACCGCATGTCTCGTGCCGTGCGCCTCATACCTATCGCCCCTCGCCCATAGCCACGAGCCTTACCGAATTCGAGGCGGAAACGTCGGTATGCCCACAGCCGGAACCAGCTCGAGCGGGAACTTCTCCTGCGCCACTGCCACTCAGCGGACACTCAAAGATTTACGGACAAAACGCCGGGGGCAGCCGGTCTACGTGGTCGGACATGTCCTGGAACGGAAAGGTCAGGAGGCTTCCTTCGAACTCTTCAACGTCCGTCTTGCGGTCGTCAAGTTCGCCGACGGGGTTCTGCTGGGTTACGATCCGGTGGAGCTGCTGCTCCCGACCGAAATCGACGAGAAGGGGGTCGCCTATTTCGAAATCAGGCAATGCCGGAAATGCGACCAACATTTTCCGCTCACTTCCGAAGAGGTTCGCGCCGAGCAAGAACGGACGGAATGTCCCGACTGCGCCCCTTAGTCCACGAGTGGAGCAAACTCCAGAGCCTTCTTGAGCAGACAGTCCCCGGCGATGCCTTGAAGCGTCATCGGCAGCATCCCCGCATCCAGTATCTTGACCGAAACAAGCCGATACCCCTCGGCGGTCTTCCAGGCTTCGGCTCTCAGTGAATGGCAGACTTCCAGCTTCTTCCA
>CAYJUP010000009.1:19237-20926 GCA_964373365.1 uncultured Nitrospiraceae bacterium | reverse complement strand
ATGGTTTCGGTCGCGATCAATGTCGCCTCGGTCGCTGCTCCACTCGTGGACACCTGCGCTGTGACCCGCTGTCTGTCCTTCGGCACCTTGGTGACCACGGCAAAAATGACCTGAGGATCCTGCTGCGCCATCACCAGGATCGCCGCGAGCAGGATCGAGAGTGCCGTACCGATTCCCAACCCTTGTGCTCGCCTCATTGCCTGCTCCCCCCGCGTTGATTTGCGCGATCGTTCACGGAATGGGCCGGTCGACCATCGGCTCAGTCATCGTTTGGGTAGTCCTGTCCTTGTCAGAAGCGCAGTGAGTGCTCCGGGAGCTATCCGGTCGCCCCATCGGAGAGGCGGTCCCCGTCGTCGCGTTGCATCGCTCCGGTGTCGGTCCGGCGACGTCCCGAGTCGGTGAAGGCCCCCCATGACTGAGGGCGCTCGTGCCGATTGTTTTCGCGGGGAGGCGAGCGGCGCCGCGATCACCGTTCGGGGGCGGCGATTGTTCCGGATCTCCGCGCGATATGGTCAGGGCGCCGGCGACGAGCGCCGCTCCGCCCACTGCCAACAAAAATTTGACAGATCGTTGCACGTCTGCCGCCTGTTTCAGGCTGGGCTTGAATGATTCACTCTCAATGTAGTATGCCGAACGGAATACCTCATTTCAAGTTGCGCAGGTCGCGTTCCTTGACTCATGGAATTCGAAATCCCTAGAATCCTTCGATGGAATACCGAGAATTGGGTCACACCGGCCTCCAAGTCTCAGTCATCGGCCTGGGGACGTGGGTGATCGGCGGATGGATGTGGAGCGGCGCCGAAGATGGCGAATCGCTTGCCACGATCAGGCTGGCGTTCGACCTCGGCATCAACCTGATCGACACGGCACCGGTTTACGGCCATGGACGGTCTGAGGAGTTGGTTGGTCGGGCGGTTGCCGAGTTCGGTCAGCGTGAGAAGCTGATCTTGGCGACGAAGGTGGGGCTGGAATGGAACGACGAGAAGACGCGGATCTGGAGGAACTCAAGCCGCTCCCGAGTCTTGCGCGAGGTGGATGAGAGCCTCCGGCGGCTTCGCACTGACTACGTTGATATTTATCAGGTGCACTGGCCTGATTCCGGGACCCCGTTCGAGGAGACGATGGAGGCCTTGCTGGAGCTGCGGCGGCAGAGCAAGATCCGGTTCATCGGGCTGAGCAATTTTGATGTCGCCCAAATCGAGCGCTGCCGCGCGGTGGGGTCGGTTCACGTGCTGCAGCCGCCGTATAATCTCTTCGAGCGCGGGACCGAGGAGGCGGTGTTGCCGTACTGCCGGGACCATCGGATAGGAACGCTCATCTATGGCCCCTTGTGCCGAGGGCTCCTCTCCGGGAAGTACTGGGGGGATGAGAGGTTCGAGAGGGGAGATATTCGGGAGATGGATCCCAAGTTTAAGGGCGAGCGGTTCCGCAAGTACGTAGCCTGTGTGGATCGCTTGAGAGCCGTCGCAAACCGCCACCAGAAAACGGTCGGTCAGTTAGCGATTCGATGGTGCCTCGATCGACCGGGAGTGACGGTCGCCCTGTGTGGGGCGCGTCGACCGGATCAAATCGAGGAGAACGCCGGAGCGGCTGGATGGTCGCTCCCGCCGGCCGAGATGCAGGAAGTCGAGCGAGTGGTGTACCAGACGACCGATGTTCCGATCGGGCCCGAATTCATGGGCCCGCCGT
>CAYJUP010000009.1:0-19137 GCA_964373365.1 uncultured Nitrospiraceae bacterium | reverse complement strand
GTGGTGTACCAGACGACCGATGTTCCGATCGGGCCCGAATTCATGGGCCCGCCGTGAATTGGTGTCGTGATGAGTTATGGGTGATGAGTATTCCGATCACCCCTGACGCGTCACTGATCACTCGTCACGCATGATGTCTGACGTGTAAGAGGGTGGACGGGGAAAGGAGAAAAAGCGATGCCGCATGATTTCATGCCGGGGTTGGCGGGGGTGCCGGCGGCCAAATCCTCGGTCAGCGACGTGGACGGTCAGCAGGGAATTCTGGAATACCGTGGGATCCGGATCGAGGAGCTGTGCGCGAAGTCTTCCTTTCTAGAGACGGCGTTTCTCTTGCTGCTCGGCCGTCTCCCGGCGAAGTCGGAACTGGATCAATTCGTCGGGGACATCACCCATCACCGCCGCATCAAGTATAGGATCGTGGATCTGATCAAATGCCTGCCCGAACAGGGTCACCCGATGGATGCCCTTCAGGCTGCCGTCGCGGCGCTGGGGATGTTCTATCCCGGACGGAACGTGAAGGACATCGACAATAACTACTGGTCCGCCGTGAGGCTGATCGCGAAGCTCCCCACCATCGTGGCGGCCTATGCAAGGCTTCGCCGGGGGGACGACCACATTCCTCCCCGAGACGATCTGCATTTCTGCCAGAACTTTCTGTACATGCTCTCGGAGAGGGCGCCTGAGAAGGTGTGGAGTGAGACGCTGGATGTCTGCCTGATCCTTCACGCGGAACACACCATGAACGCCTCCACCTTCGCCGGCATGGTCACGGCCTCCACTCTCGCCGATCCCTACACCGTGGTGGCCTCTTCGATCGGAGCCTTGAAGGGGCCACTGCATGGCGGGGCCAATGAAGAAGTCGTGGAAATGCTCAAAGAGATCGGCACGCCCGCGCGCGTCCGTCCGTATCTGGAACGCAAGTTGAAGGACGAGCAAAAGATCATGGGGCTCGGGCACCGGGTCTATAAGGTGAAGGACCCGCGCGCTACCATCTTACAGTCGCTGTGCGAGCGGCTGTTCAGGGAGTGCGGACCCTCACCCCTCTACGAGGTGGCGTTGGAAGTGGAACGAATCTCCGCCGAGTTGCTCGTGGGGAAGGGAATTTATCCGAACGTGGATTTCTATAGCGGGATCATCTACGACAAGATGGGCATCGAGGTGGAGTTCTTCACACCGATCTTCGCCATGGCGCGGGTGGCCGGCTGGCTGGCCCACTGGTTCGAACAGCTCCGAGAGAATAAGCTGTTCAGGCCGGACCAGATTTACGAGGGCGAGCACAACCGCCCCTACGTGCCGCTTGAAAAGCGTTGATCGGTGGGGCCCTACCGGTCTTCTTCCCTCATCACCAGTTCCCAGATCAGATCCTCTACGTCATAGCGAAGGATGTATCGCTGACCATCGTCCGCGAACAACTTGAAATAGCTGTAGCGGTCGGTGTACCAGCGTTGAGCGATGTCTCGCACCTCCCGGCGGACACCTTCATGGATGAAGGCTCGTGGCGTCTCCTCGCCTTTGTACCCGGCATAAGCTTCCACCGCCACGTTGCCTGTTCGTGCCGCCGGCTTCTCAGTCATGGGCTGCACCATAGCGATCGGTAACTGAAGTGTCAACGGACGCTACCCAGAAGGGACTTGTGCGGATTGGCCCGTTGGATTAAGATTGCCCGGCCAGCGACGACTAACTCATCTTCTGGACTAAGCTCTGCAGTCGAAAGGAGGTATCCATGCCCGTGTACGTGAGCCTCGTCAAGTTTACTGAGCAAGGGATTTCCACCATGAAACAGCAGGGCATTGCTCGTTCGGAGACGGTGCAGCGGAACGTTGAATCCTTGGGCGGGAGACTGCTGGATGCCTATTACTGCCTCGGGGAATACGATGTGGTGGCCATTCTGGAGTTTCCAAACAACCGCGCGGCGATGAAAGCGGCGGTCCTGAATGCGTCATTGGGGCATATCAGGATCACGACGATGCCGGCTGTTGCCAGACGCGAATGGCGGGAATTGTTGCAGGAGATTTGGGGCGACAAGGTGAAGCGGAAATGAGCGTTCCTTTGATCTGGTGACTAGGGTTGGCTGAGCGGGGAACATGAGAAAAAGAAACAAAGTGGCCACGCGGACCAAGACAGCAAAGCGTGGGCAAGGCCGGCAGCCGCGACGTGGACAGCCGAGTCAGCCGCGCCCGGATCCCGCTGGTATGCGAATCGAACGCGACACCATGGGAGAGTTGGCGGTGCCGGCCGACGCGTACTACGGCGTGCAGACCGCGCGGGCCGTTCAGAATTTCCCTGTCAGCGAACTGCGGTTTCCCCGGTCCTTCATACGGGCCATGGGATTGATCAAATGGGCTGCCGCCACGGTAAATGAGTCTCTTGGCTTGCTGGATAAGAAATTGGCGGATGCCATCCGGAGGGCAAGTTGGGAAGTCGTGGAAGGGCGTTGGGATGCGGAATTCCCAGTCGATATCTTCCAGACCGGGTCCGGCACCTCCACCAATATGAACGCGAATGAGGTCATTGCCAACCGGGCCGCCGAGTTGCTGGGCGGCGTGCGGGGCAGCAAGCTGGTTCACCCCAACGACCACGTCAATCTGGGTCAATCCAGCAATGATGCGATTCCGACCGCGATTCATGTCGCCGCGGTGGAGATGATCGAGCGACAGCTCCTACCGGCGCTGACGCGGCTGCACGGAGCCTTGGCGGCGAAGGCGCGTGAATTCGACAAGGTGATCAAGATCGGTCGTACCCATTTGCAGGACGCCACGCCCATCCGGCTCGGCCAGGAGTTCGGCGGGTACGCCCGCCAGATTGAGTTGGGCGTGGCCAGAGTACGACGCGCACAGGCGGCGCTGAGTGAAGTGGCGCTGGGGGGGACCGCCGTAGGGACCGGCCTGAACGCGCATCCGGACTTCGCGTCCGGCGTGATCGCGCTGCTGTCCCGAGAAATCGGTTGTTCTCTCACGGAAGCGGTGCACCACTTTGAGGCCCAGTCCACGCAGGACTCCATGGTCGAGGCCAGCGGTGAACTTCGCACCGTCGCAGTGAGCCTGATGAAGATCGCCAACGACATCCGCTGGCTGGGGTCGGGGCCGCGATGCGGACTGGGGGAGATCATCTTACCTGAGACGCAGCCCGGCTCTTCGATCATGCCCGGCAAGGTGAACCCCGTCATCGCGGAGTCCCTCACCATGGTGGCGGCCCAGGTAATGGGGAACGACGTCACGATCATGGTGGGGGGACAGGCCGCGAACTTCGAACTGATTGTGATGCTGCCGGTGATGGCCTACAATCTTCTGCAGTCCATTGAGTTGCTTGCCCGCGGTTCAGAAAATTTTGCGAAGCGCTGTGTCGAGGGTCTGACCGCCGATGAAGAGCGGTGCCGGAACTCCATTGAACAGAGCCTCGCCATGTGCACCGCTCTGGCGCCTGAGATCGGGTACGATGCCGCCGCGAAGATTGCCAAGGAGGCGTATCGGACCAGGAAGACCATCCGCGAGGTGGCCCGCAGTCTGCAGATCCTTCCGGAGGCTCGGCTCAATGCCTTGCTGGACCCGTGGCGGATGACGGAACCGGGAGAGGAGTCGCGCAAGCGGTCGCGGCGCTGACTGCGCCCAGGCCGGGTGACGACCATGGGACGGCATCCCCGAGCGACTTCCCTTGTCGGAGTGTTGTGCTGCTTCGCATGGCTGGCCTGCCAGACGGGTGGCGCTGGGGGGCAACACCCGGGCGCTCCCACCGACATTCCCGTCCCAACCCTTGCAGATCTCTCCGATCTTCTGCAGCAACTCGACCGGAACCGCATAGGGCCGGATGAGGATTTGCGCATCACCAGGCTGATCGAGGACCAAGAATCAAGCGCCTTGCTGGTGCAAGTGCGGACCACCTTGCCGCCGCACCTGCACCGACATACACGAGAGATTCTGTATCTTGTCCAAGGAGAGGGAGTCTTTCGACTGGGGTCCGAACGGATTGCGGTGCATACGGGATCGGTGGTGCGCGTTCGACCCGGTCAGGTCCATACCTTCACGCCTCATGGCCGGACGCCTGCCGTTTTTTTCGTCGTGACGGTACCCCGGTGGGATGAGGCCGACCGCATCGCTGCCGACGACCAAAACAATGCTCGATAATCGCGCAAGTGTGCGATCATTTTGACAATCCAGCGCCACGTATGCTACAGTCCGCGGAAATTTTCTGACTCCCAATTAAGTAGAAGACGGTCAGTTGATCGGGGAAATAGGACAGAGTGGCACGATGGCGACGTCGGGGAAGGAACAAGCTCATCTGATCATTGTGATTGGAGCTGGCCCGGCCGGGATGTCGCTGACGAATCTTCTGTCGAAGGCCGGGCATGAGGTGGTGATTCTGAACCGGGACATCAAGTTTGGGGGCCTGGCGGAGTACGGGATCTTTCCGAACAAGCTGAAACTGCGGGGAGGACTGCGGAAGTCGTACTGGGAGATCGTCGAACGCCCGAACGTGCATTATTACGGGAACGTCTCGGTCGGAAAGACGAAGGACCTCACCGTGGATGAACTCCGAAGCCTAGGGGCCAGTGCGGTGGTCTTCGCCACGGGTGCGCAGGGGACGAAGACAATCGGCGTCGAGGGGGATTCGGCGACCGGCGTCTATCACGCCAAGGACGTGGTCTATCATTTTAATAGGCTCCCCGGCTTCAGCGAGCGGCCATTTGAGATGGGTCGGCAGATCGCCGTCATCGGGGTCGGCGATGTGATGGTGGACATCGCTCACTGGCTGGTTCGGTACAAGCAGGTGGAGCAGGTGACCGCCATCGCGAGGCGTGGTCCTGCAGAGCGCAAGTACAACCCCAAGGAGATTCGCGCCATCTGTTCGAACATTGACCAGGACGCGCTGGCGAAGGAGTTCGCCCGCATCCGCCCCCGCTTGGAAGCGGTGGGACAGAATCCGGCCGAGATCCTGAAAGGCATGACGGATGAATTCACAAAATGCGAGCCACTGACCAGCCAGGCCAAAATGGAGTTCCGCTTCCTGGCGTCCCCGCGTCGGGTGTTGACTGGTGCGCAGAACCGCGTCCGGGCTTTGGAGATCGAGGAGACGAAGCTTGAGCCCAAGGGGCAAGACTTCGCGGCGGTCGGGCTAAAGGAATATTACGAGTTCCCCTGCGACAGCGTCGTGTTTGCGGTGGGGGACAAGGTGGACGAGACAGTTGGGCTGCCATACAAGAACGGGGTCTTTGTCACGAACCCGACACAGACAGGCAACGACCCGGATGATTCGCTGTTTCAGGCCTACGACGAGGCATCCGGAAAGGTGATCGAGGGAGTCTTTCTCACGGGCTGGGCGCGAAAGGCCAGCGAGGGTCTGGTCGGGATCGCGAAGCGAGATGGCGAATGGTGCGCCGAAGTGGTGATGCGTTACCTGGAATCCCAAGTCCCGCGTGATCGAAGCGCAATCCATGCGGTGCTACGCCAGCTTCGGACGTTGCTGCAGCAACGGCAGGTCCCGGCGATCGACGCCGAAGGTCTCCGTAGGCTGGAGGCGGCGGAGAAGGAGCATGGCGTGGCCAAAGACTGTATCGGAGAGTTCAAGTTTCCGTCCAATCAGGAGATGCTTGCGCACATCCAGCGCAGGCGCGAAAGTTCCGGTGCCCCCGTTGCTCGCTAACCATCCCCCCACTTCAGCTTCCTTCGCAAGACGTCATAGTAGGTCCGGTCTGGGAACCGGATGAGGTGCGTGCGATGTTCGGACGCGCCGATGACGACGGTGTCGCCCTGGGTTATGGCGACGCCGACTTGCCCGTCGAATGTGGCCATCGCCCCCTCGTCCTTGCTGGTCAGCGTCACCTCCAGCGCGACGCTGTTCGGGATCAGGAGAGGACGATGTGTCAGCGTGTGCGGACAGATCGGGGTCAGGATCAGCGCCTGCACGGACGGATTGATGATCGGCCCACCGGCAGAGAGCGAATAGGCGGTCGAGCCGGTCGGGGTTGAGATGATCAATCCGTCCCCGCGCAGGCTCGTCACGAACCGACCGTCAATCGAGATTTGAATCTCGATCATCCGCGCGAGCGTGCCCTTGCTGATCACCACGTCATTGAGCACCGTCGCCTTTGCCACATGCTCCCCGTGGCGATGAATCTGGGCGCGGAGCATCAGTCGCTGTTCGACATAGAATTCCTGCGCGAAAACTTTTTCGAGCGTCGGATAAAGCTGATCGAGACTGACCTCGGTGAGAAACCCCAGCCCGCCCATATTGACTCCCAGGATCGGGACCGCACGTTCTTCGACGAGCCGAGCCGCGTTCAGCATCGTGCCGTCGCCGCCCAGCACAAGGACCATATCGGAGAGCGACGCGATCTGGGTTTTCTGGTAAGCGGCGTGCTCGCCGATGAGCGCGGCGGTCTTTCCATCGAGCACCACGTCTTTCTGCCGCGCTCGCAGCCAGGATACCAGGTCCTTGAGGATGTGTTTGATGTCGGGGAATTTCGGTTTGGTGAGGATTCCGATGGTTTTCATGGGCCTCCAGGCCCCATGGCGGCGGACTGGGGCACTGACTGACGGAAGTGGGATCGGATTGTATCGGGAGGTTCGTTTTCTTGTCAACGAATGATCACTCCCGGACGACACTGACGGCTGAGTCGGCGTCTGAAAAATTCAGGACCATGTGGCGCATAACCGTAAGAAGGACTTGACAGGTGGAAGCTCGACCGATAGAATTACGACAACTTTTCCACAGGCTTCTCTCGATTCGGAGAGAGTCACCCCCTGACCAAGCAAAGGAGGAGGGATGTTCGAACGATTCACGGATAAGGGTCGGAAGATCATCATCCTGGCGAGAGAAGAGGCCGAGCGTCACCAGAATGATTATTTGGGAACGGAACACTTGGCCTTGGCTATTCTCCGTGAGTCGGACGGGATCGCCCTCATGATTATCAAAAAGATGGGGCTGTCCTCGGAACAGATTCGGCTTGAAATTGAGCGGAATCTGCCGGGTGGCGGCACCACGATGACGTTCGGCGAGATTCCTTTCAGCCCGCGCGTCAAGAAAGTCATCGAGTATGGCGTCGAGGAAGCGCGGTTGCTCGGCCACAACCACATCGGAAGCGAACATCTGCTGCTCGGCTTGTTGAGGGAAGAGGAAGGCATCGGCGGCAAGATTCTCCGGAGCCTGGGCGCCAACCTGCTGACGGCAAGACAGTTGACCGTCACGTTTTTGCGCAAGTCCGCGCCCCGTGAGCGGGACCGCAAGAGCAGCACTCCGGCGCTCGATGAGTTCGGTCGGGATCTGACTCAACTTGCGCAAGAGGGTCAGTTGGATCCGGTCATCGGACGGATGGACGAGATCGAGCGGGTGTTGCAGATCCTCAGTCGCCGCACCAAGAACAACCCGGCGTTGATCGGTGAATCCGGCGTCGGCAAGACCGCGATCGTCGAGGGATTGGCCCAACGCATCGTGATGTCGGAAGTTCCGGATAACCTCCTTGCGCGACGGGTCATCGCGTTGGATCTTGGCTCGTTGGTGGCCGGCACGAAATATCGCGGGCAGTTCGAGGAACGGCTGAAAGTGGTCATGAAGGAGATCATGCAGGCGGGGAACGTTATTATCTTTATCGACGAGCTCCACACCCTTGTGGGCGCCGGGGCGGCGGAGGGCTCGATTGACGCCTCGAACATGCTGAAGCCGGCGCTGTCCCGGGGTGAAATTCAGTGCATCGGCGCCACGACGCTCGATGAGTACCGGAAACATATTGAGAAGGACGGCGCGCTGAAACGGCGCTTCCAACCCATTTACGTTCAGCCTCCCAGCATCGACGAGACGGTCCGAATCATTCAGGGCCTTCGGGACCGTTATGAAGAGCATCATGGGGTGGAGATCACCGAGGAGGCCATCGTGGAAGCGGTCAAGCTCTCGGACCGCTACCTCACCGATCGGTTCCTGCCCGACAAAGCGATCGATCTGATCGACGAAACGGGGTCTCGGGCGAAGTTGCAAACCTATTCCTTACCCGGCGAACTCAAGGCGTTGGAACAGGAACTGAAGAAGATTTCTCGCGAGAAAGAGCTGGCCATCTCGCTGCAGAACTTCGAAGAAGCGGTGAAGTTCCGGGAGGAAGAGGAGCGGCTGCGGAAATTGCTGGATGAGTCCAAGCGGGAGTGGAAGAAGAACCAGGAAAAGCATAAACCGGTCATCACGAAGGAGGATGTGGCCTACGTGGTGTCGAAGATGACCGGCATTCCCCTGTTCAAACTGGAGGAAGAAGAATCCAGCAAGCTCCTCCATATGGAGGACTTTCTCCACAAGCGGATCGTGGGACAGCAGGAAGCGATCTCGGCGGTCTGTCGGGCCATCCGCCGGTCACGGGCCGGTCTGAAGGAAGCCAAAAAGCCCATCGGGTCTTTCATCTTCCTGGGGCCTACGGGGGTCGGGAAAACGGAACTCGCGCGGGCGTTGGCGGAATTTCTCTTCAACAACGAAGATGCGTTGATTCGCATCGACATGTCGGAATACCAAGAGAAGTTCACCAGTTCGCGCCTGTTCGGAGCCCCTCCGGGATACGTGGGCTATGAGGAAGGCGGACAGTTGACCGAAAAAGTGCGTCGGCGTCCGTACTCGGTTGTGCTGTTTGATGAGATCGAGAAGGCCCATCCTGATATCTTCAACGTGCTATTACAAGTATTGGACGACGGCGTCCTCACCGACAGCCTGGGTCGGAAGGTGGATTTCAAGAATACCGTGGTGATCATGACGTCCAATCTGGGGACCAAGCTCATCCAGAAGGGCGTCTCGCTCGGGTTCCACCGTACGGAGCAGAGCGAGCAGGATCAGCGAATAAAGGATGAGGTGTTGGCTGAATTGCGACGGACGTTCAGCCCGGAGTTCCTCAACCGGATCGACGAAGTGGTGGTCTTCCATCAGCTTCTGAAGGAGCATTTGTTCGGTATCCTGGACATTCTGATCAAGGAGTTGAACGTGCGGTTGGTGGAGCGAGGCGTTCAACTTGAGATCGGGGAGGACGTCAAGGATTGGCTGATTAAGGAAGGCTACCAACCGTTGTACGGCGCGCGGCCAATGCGCCGGACCATTCAAAAGAGCATCGGCGATCCGCTGTCGGAAGAGCTGATCAAGGGCCGTTTCAAGGACGCGCGCAAGATCAAAGTCATATTGAGGGATGACTTGCCGTCGTTCGTTGAAGAGGAGGCCATGGCGGGGGTCTGAGGTGGGCCCCCCCGCTCTTGCCACGCACGAATTCATCCTGGACTGTGCGACGGCCCTCGTGGCGGTCTCTGCACGAGGGCCGTTCTGTCTCGGCAGTATGTTCTGCGCGTTCCGCATCCAATTGCCCCACAGACCCGTTCACTGCACGAAAGCGATCAGGTGCCGTTACCACCTCCCACAATCCTAGGCATTGAAACCTCGTGTGACGAGACCGCTGCGGCCGTCGTGCAGGGCGAGGGTCACGTCGCGTCCAGTATCTTGTATTCCCAGTTTGATGTGCACGGCCGCTATGGAGGCGTGGTGCCGGAGCTGGCGGCGCGTCGGCACATCGAGACAGTGGAAGCGGTGGTCGCCGAGGCGATGCGGCAAGCCGATATGAACTGGTCCGATCTGCATGCGGTCGCGGTGACCCGTGGACCTGGTCTGGCCGGAGCGCTCCTCGTGGGTGTGAGTTATGGAAAGGCGCTGGCCTATGCGTTGCAGATCCCGTTGATTGGCGTCAATCATTTGGAAGGCCATTTAGCCTCGGCATGGATCGAGCAACCTGACTTTCCGACACCGTGTGTGGTGCTGGTGGTCTCGGGAGGGCATACGCATTTGTATCTGGTGAACCCGGACGGGGCCTATCAGTTGCTCGGCCGCACGCTGGATGACGCTGCCGGCGAGGCGTTTGATAAGGCGGCGAAGATGCTGGCTCTGGGATATCCGGGCGGCCCGGCGATCGATCGGTTGGCCCAAACGGGTGATGCGGGCGCGATTCGGTTCCCGCGGCCCTATCTGAAACAAGGCGGCCTAGATTTCAGCTTCAGCGGGATCAAGACCGCGTTGCTGTATTACCTGCGGGACCTCGACCGGTCCGGGCGGCCGAGGCCTGTCGCAGACGTGGCGGCCAGTTTTCAGGAAGCGATCGTCGAGGTGCTGGTGGAGAAGGCGTTCGAGGCGGTCCGACGATATCAGGTCGGGGCCCTGGCCGTGGTGGGTGGAGTCTCCGCGAACTCGAGGCTCCGCGCGCGGCTGTCCTCGCGCGCGGCGTCGGCGGGCATTCGGCTGGCTCTGCCTCGCGCGGCGTACTGTACCGACAATGCGGCCATGATTGCGGCGGCGGGACAGAGGGCATACACCCAAGGTCGATTTTCGACGTGGGAGATGGAGGCCGATGCAGACTTACCTCTCCCGGCCATAGAGGTGTCGCGTTCAGGGAGCCGACGAGTGACGTCGGCAAGGAGACAATAAGATCCCAACCGTTCACGGATATGTCAACGGCCTGAAGGCCAATCAACTGTTGCGGCTGGAGTACCTGTACCGTCGTCGGGTCCCGGTCGACAAAGTCATCACCCCTGAACTGGCCAGGGCCTGCACCGAACTATCCCACGAAATCCGGCGCCAAATCGGCCTCTTGATCACCCGACGCGGGGCCATCGAGCAGGTGATTGTGGGAAGCGGGCGGGAGCTGGTGCTCACCGATCTGTCGAGATTCCGTCTCGGTCGACGGTCGTTGCGAGGCATCAGGCTCGTCCATACGCACCTCCGCAATGAGCCGCTCACCCATGATGACCTGACCGACCTCGCGCTGCTTCGTCTTGATTTGATCGCTGCAATCGGTGTGGGGCCCCAGGGATTGCCGGCCGATTTGTACCTCGCGCATATCCTTCCTCCAAACCCCCGGGGGCAGGTGTACGAAGTGTGGGCGCCGTCGCCGTTCCACTCGCTTCAGTTGGAATGCGACAAATTCGTGGACGCCCTCGAAACCGAGTTGACCCGCGTGGCCGCCGGCCATGTCGTGAAGGACGGGCAAGAATCCACGATCCTGATCAGCGCCTCAAAGCGCAGTCGCGGAGACCAGGAGGAGCGACTGGAAGAGCTGGCCGAGTTGGCCCGCTCGGATGAGATCACCGTGTTGGAGACGGTGGTTCAACGTTCGCAGGAGATTCACCCCAAATATCTCCTGGGCAGCGGCAAACTCAAGGAAGTGGTCATCAAGGCCTTGCAACGCGGCGCGGACCTCCTCATTTTTGATCAGGATCTGACGCCGGCCCAGGTGAGGACGATTGCCGAAGTGACCGAGATGAAGGTCATTGATCGAACGCAACTGATCCTCGACATCTTTGCTCGTCGAGCACACAGCCGGGAAGGGAAAATCCAGGTTGAATTGGCACAACTCCGGTATTTGCTGCCGCGGTTGTCAGGCCGGAGCACCGCGCTGTCGCGATTGGGCGGCGGCATCGGAGGAAGAGGGCCGGGCGAGACCAAGCTGGAAACCGATCGACGCCGAGTCCGTGATCGTATAGCCCACCTCGAGCGCGAGCTCCTGGCCTTTGCGCGCCACCGCGACCAGCGACGCACTCGCCGGTTCCGTCGGATGGTTCCCATCATTTCCATCGTGGGGTATACCAACGCCGGGAAATCCACGCTGTTGAATACGCTCACCGAGAGTCATGTGCCGGTTCAGGATCGTCCGTTCGAGACCCTTGATACCTCCAGCCGTCGGTTGCGCTTTCCCCGCGACCGTGAGGTGATCATTACGGATACGGTCGGATTCATTCGCGATCTTCCGAAGGATCTCATGGGGGCGTTCCGGACCACTCTGGAAGAGCTCCGGGATGCCGATCTGCTCTTGCATCTTGTGGACGCGAGTTCCAGGGATCCCCAAGGACAAGTCGAGTCGGTCGAGGCGATTTTGTCCGAGCTTGGCCTGGAACAGATTCCGCGGCTCTTAGTCTTCAATAAATGCGACCGACTGCGCCCAGATGAAGCCGTGTCGTTGTGTCGCCGCTTTGGCGCGCTCGGCATCTCGGCGCTCCGGCCATCGACCCTGACGCCGCTGATCCTGCGTCTTGAGCAGGCCATCGCCGAGCGGTCTAGCCCGTATCGAGCGACGCATGACGAGCCTTCCGAGGTCGTAGCGCATTCCATCAGGAGCGGAATTGGCGAGTTGTGACAAAAGCGAGCACGATTGGGATGCGCAGGAATCGGGGTGGACGGCAGCCCGTCACGGAGCCCAGCCCGTCGGGCAGGAAGCGGGTGGCACGCATTCTGGCGGCGCTCGGGCGAGCGGTTCCTTCGGCCGGGATGGAGTTGTCGCATCACAACCCCTTCGAGCTCCTTGTGGCCACGATCTTGTCGGCCCAATGCACGGATCAACGAGTCAATCAGGTGACGCCGACATTGTTCAAGCGATACCGACGGGTGGCGGACTACGCGGAAGCCGATCCCGACGAGCTTGAGGCGATGATTCGGCCGACCGGTTTCTACAAGAGCAAGGCGCGGAACATCGTGGCCTGTGGTCGCGCGCTGACCGAAAAGTTCGGCGGGAATGTCCCGGACACCATGGAAGCGCTCGTGACTCTTCCAGGCGTCGGGCGGAAGACCGCCAACGTGATTTTGGGGAACTGTTTCGGCAAGCCGGCCATTGTGGTGGATACTCATGTGAAACGAGTCTCGCAGCGACTTGGATTGACGGCCAGCGAAGATCCGACGCAAATCGAGTACGCGTTGCAGCGACTCATCCCGCGCGGTGCATGGACAGCGGGCTCACAGAGGCTCCTCTTGCACGGTCGGTATGTGTGTGTGGCCAGGACACCGAAGTGTGAGCAATGCGCGGTGTACTCGGAGTGCGACTGGATCGGCAAACGACCACGATGATCAAAAGCATGACTGGCTATGGGAGGCGCGAGACGGCCTGGGCCGGCGGCTCGGTCGTGGTTGAGTTGCGTTCCGTCAATCACCGATTCTGCGAGGTCGTCATCCGTCTGCCGAAAGCGCTGTTCTCTCTGGAGGAGGAGTTCAAACGGAAAATCCAGCATCGTTGCACGCGCGGGCGGACCGAACTGACGACCTCGCTGCTCGGAGGGAAGGAGAGCGGAAAATCCCTCAGCCTTGACCGTTCCGTCGCCAGGCAGTACCATCGTCTCCTCGGCGATCTAAAGCGGGAACTACGCCTCGGAGGAACGATTGACGTGCCGCTGCTCGCCGGGTTTCGTGATATTGTGTCGGTCACCGATCAGCCTGTCGCGGACCGGCGATTGGCTCGTATCGTGAGACGGCTGTTTGCCGGCGCTCTGGCGGATCTCGACACAATGCGGCGTCGTGAGGGTGGGGCGTTGGCACGTGATGCCAGGAGTCGCCTGCAGGTGATTCGCGAGGCCACGGCCAGCATCGAGGCGAGAACGCCGCAGGTGGTCCAGGGGTATTACGAACGAATGAAAGCCAGAGTTGAAAAACTGCTCGCCTCCGGACTGCCGGATCCGGGACGCCTGAATCAGGAACTCGCGTTGTACGCGGATCGATGCGATGTCACCGAAGAACTGACCAGGCTTGAGTCTCATCTCGTACAATTCGACGCGGCGTTGAAGAGCAAGGAATCGGTGGGCAGGACGCTGGACTTTCTGCTTCAGGAAATGGGCCGAGAGGTCAATACGATCGGCTCCAAGGCCAATGATGCGGAGATTGCGACCCGCGTGGTACACATCAAGGGCGAACTGGAAAAGATCCGGGAACAGGTGCAGAATATCGAATGACGAAACGCGGCCTCGATTATTCCTGCCGTTGATTCGAGACGGAGCCAGGGAAAAAGGAGCTCATGGAACGACGAGGGTTGTTATTCGTGGTCTCGGCGCCCGCAGGCGCTGGAAAAACGACGCTGTGCAAGGAACTCATCTCAGTGGTTCCGGGCCTCCGTCATTCGATCTCCTACACGACGCGGAAACCTCGTCCGGAAGAAGTTCATGGCCGGGACTATTTCTTTGTGGACGAGAGCCTGTTCCAGGAAATGGTGACACGGAACGAATTCGCCGAGTGGGCGCCTGTGTACGGTCATTTCTATGGGACCCCCAGAAGCGCACTGACCGAAATGATGGAGAAGGGTGTGGATGTGCTGTTAGCGATCGATGCCCAGGGCGCCCTTCAGATCAAAAAGAAGTTCGCGGATGCGATTTTTATTTATATCATGCCCCCCTCCATCGACGCATTGCGGACTCGACTCATGCAACGCGGATCGGATTCGCCGGAGGAGATCCAGCGACGACTCCAAAAGGCACGCGAAGAAGTGTGGAGCTACCGCGAGTATTATTACATTGTTCGGAACGACGACGTGAAGCAGGCTCTGAGTGAGCTGGAGGCCATTGTCCTCGCAGAACGGATCAAGACGAAACGAATAGACATCGCCTGGCTCGAGGAGAACTTTATTCGGGGGAAAGACGGAAAACAGGCGGACCGCGGAGGGTCCGTCGCCATCTAAAGGAGATTTGGGAGCGATGATTAACGCACTGTCTTTGTTGCCGGAATACAGCTATGAACGGTTTGATTCTCGTCATCGGTTGGTCATTGTCGCATCGCAACGCGGCAAGCATCTGATGCAGGGTGCCAAGCCCACCGGGATTTCGAAATTTACGAAGGAGACCACGATTGCGCTTGATGAGGTCTTGCAGAACCACGTCGAGTTCCTCACAGGCAAGGAAGCCCGTCAAGCGATGAAAGACGCGAAACGGGGCAAGGAGAGTGAAGTGGAACGGATGGCGATGGCGGCGACCGCCGAGGACGCTCGCGAAATCAAGAAAGAACTGAGCGTCTACGTAGATGACTCTGCCAAAGCCGGGGAACCTGACAGCGAAGGCTAGGGAGCGACGTCGTGCCGCCTGCATCGGATCTCCGGTTTCTGGGAAAGCGGATCGTGCTCGGTGTGAGCGGGAGTATTGCCGCTTACAAGGCTGTCGGGCTGTTGCGTGCTTTGGCACGGGAGGGGGCCGATGTCACGGTGGTGATGACCAAATCGGCCACGCGATTTGTGCGTCCGCTCACCTTTGAGGTTCTCTGTGGACATCCCGTTGCCACAGACCTGTTTGCTGCGCATCAGGAGATGCTCCACTTGACTGTGCCGGAGCGTGCCGATGTGATCGTGATTGCGCCGGCGACCGCGAACGTGCTCGCGAAGTGCGCTCTTGGGCTGGCGGATGATCTGCTCAGCACCATGGTGCTGAACGCCAGTTGTCCACTCATTCTGGCCCCTGCGATGGATGGCGGCATGTGGGATCACCCCGCTGTCAAAGCCCACGCGGAAGCCCTGCGAGGGAGAGGCGTGACGGTGCTCGAACCGGAAGAAGGTCCCCTGGCCTCGGGGCGGGTGGGGCGGGGCCGTTTGGTTGACGAGGGCGTCGTCTTATCCGCGATCGAGGCGCGATTGTGTCCGCGCCGGGACTGGGTCGGCCAGCGAGTGCTGGTGTCGGCGGGACCGACGCAGGAGGCGATCGACCCGGTGCGGTTTATTTCCAATCGTTCGTCCGGCAAGATGGGTTACGCAGTCGCGCAGGCTGCCCGTGAACGCGGAGCCGAAGTCGTGTTGGTGAGCGGGCCGACGGCGCTCGAAGTTCCCCCGGGCGTGGAGGTTGTGCCGGTCTGCACGGCGGAAGAAATGGCGAAAGCGCTGATCTCCCGTTTTGCATGGTCGACGGTTACGATTATGGCCGCCGCGGTGGCCGATTTCCGTCCCAAGCGGCCGTCGCTCGTAAAGATCAAGAAGGATGGGGCGTCCTTGCAGAAGCTTGAGTTGGAGCCCACCGACGACATTCTGGAAATGCTGTCCAAGCAAAAGGCCAACCAGGTTTTGGTCGGATTTGCAGCCGAGACCGAGGAAGTCATTCTCCGCGCGAAGGAAAAACTGAAACGCAAAGGGCTTGACCTGATCGTCGGCAATAACGTCGTAGCCGAGGGGTCCGGCTTCGGATCGGATACGAACGCGGCGGTCCTGGTTGATCGCGTTGGCCGGGTGACGCAGCTCGACCTCTTGCCGAAGCGCGCGCTGGCTGATTGCATTTTGGACGCGCTTCGGGAGCTTGTCGTGACAAGCAAGCGTCGCGCTCACCCCCAACCGTACAGAAGGACGTAGACGCTCCATGCCCGCACCCGCTGATGACACCTTCTCACCGGAGATCTTCAAGTTTGCGGAGAAGCTGGCCGAAGATCCGCGGTCGAAAGTCTTTGTTCCGCTCGCTGAGGAATATGTGAAGGTGGGAATGCTGCAGGAAGCCATCGATGTGCTGGAGCAGGGACTCAAGGTCTATCCCACGTTTATCACGGCTCTCGTGGCGCTGGGGCGTGTCTATCGTCAGAAAGGGGTCGTCTCGAAGGCCAAAGCCGCGTTGGAAGGGGCTGTCAAGCTGAGTCCGGAAAATCTCGTGGCTCACCGAACCTTGGCCCGGATTTACCTTGAAGAGGGTGCCCTCGAATCCGCAATGCGATCCTGTTCTGTAGTCCTGACCGCGAACCGAAAGGATGAGGAGATTCTGGCGCTCAAGGCGACGATCGAACAACAGCTGGGGCTCAATGCCGCCTCGCGTTCTCACGTGACAGCGAACGCGGCGGCCTCCGCGAAGGCTTCCTCACCGACTCACGACGCGACGTCGAAGAAGGTCGCACGCCTGCGTGAATGGCTCGTGAACATTCAGCGAAAGCGGGTCTCCTAACCTTCACAACCAGTCGTGTTTCATCATGTGTCTTACCTACGTGGCTGGTTTGACCCATCTGTCCGAGCCTGCTACAATGATCGCCGCTTCAACACATCAGAGTGAATCCTGCGGATCCGGTCGTGAGTCAGCGTCCGGAAGGGATGCGTATGTTCCACGTTCTTGTCTTGCATGGCCCCAATCTCAACTTGCTGGGGAAGCGCGAGCGGTCCGTCTACGGGGACGTGTCGCTCAAGGCGATCAATGCCGCCATCACCAAGCTGGCCAAACAGGAACGAGTCCAGGTGGAGATCAGGCATTCCAATCAGGAAGGCGAGCTTGTGACCTGGATTCAAGAGGCGCAGCATCGTTTCGACGCCATTGTGATCAATCCTGCCGGCTATACTCATACCAGCGTCGCCATTCGTGACGCGATTTCGGCGGTGGGAATTCCGACCATTGAGGTTCACCTGAGCAATATTTATCGACGCGAAGAGTTCAGACATCGGTCCTACATCGCGGGGGTTGTGCTGGGCCAGATATCCGGATTTGGTCCCACCGGATACTTGCTCGGGATCAGAGCCGCAATCGAACATCTCAAGACGACACGGGCCGCCGCATCGCGATGACGCCGGCGGGCCTCGACGAACGAAGGGAGGCAGTAGGTTGTGATTTCGACGACAGAGTTTCGCAACGGGGCTCGCCTGGAGCTCGAGGGAGAGCCCTACTACATCGTCGAGTTTCAGCACGTCAAGCCTGGCAAGGGCGGGGCGTTTGTGCGCACCAAGTTGAAAAGCTATAAAACCGGCTATGTGATCGATCGGACGTTTCGGTCCGGAGAACGGTTCGAGGAGCCCAATCTGCAAGAGCGTGAGATGCAGTTCTTGTACGCGTCCGGGGATTCATGCACGTTCATGGACACCGAGAGTTTCGAGCAGTTTACGTATGAGAGGAAGCAATTGGGCGAGAACGCGGACCTTCTGAAGGAAAACATGGTGGCGAAGATCTTGGTGTATGATCACCGACCGATCGACGTTGAGTTGCCGATTTTCATCGAGCTCAAGGTCGTTGACGCGGAACCCGGCGTCCGAGGTGATACCGCCTCGGGCGGGACCAAGCCTGCCGTGGTGGAAACCGGTGCGGTCATTAAGGTGCCGTTGTACTTGGAGGTTGGAGAAGTCATCAAGATCGACACCAGAACTCGCGCATACGTGGAGCGTGTACGGTGAGCAAACCTCGGGTCCGCCCTCGCCCAAGGAAAGAGCGCAACCAACTGGCTGCGGTGCCGAACACGTTTACCGGGCTCTCATCGGGAAGTCACGAGCTGAACGGGATGACCGCTGACCAGCACAGAGAAATCCAAGAGCTGATCGACTTGCTGAAACGGAACAACCTCGCGGAGCTGGAATTTGAACGCGAGGGGTTCAGGATCTTTCTGAAGCGCGAGGCGGGTCTCGGGCCGGTTCCCGCCGCCTCGCGGGAAAGCGTTCCGGCCGGCCTGGAGATTCCCGCGGAGCGTCTCACCGAATCAGTCCCCGGTGAGACGTCCGGGATGGTGACCGTCACGTCCCCCATCGTCGGAACCTTTTACCGATCTCCGTCTCCGGATGCCGATCCATACGTGGAGGAAGGCGATCTCGTCAAAAAAGGACAGGTCTTGTGCGTGGTGGAGGCCATGAAGCTGATGAACGAGATCGAGTCCGAGGTGGATGGTCGGATCGTCAAGATCCTCGCTGAAAGCACCAAGCCCGTGGAGTTCGGCCAGCCGTTGTTTCTGATCGCTCCCACACCAGCGCCCTGATCGTCTGGTCCCCACGCAGGAGTCAGCCGGTGTTCAAGAAGATTCTGATTGCAAATCGCGGGGAGATTGCTCTACGGGTGATCCGAGCCTGCAAGGAGCTCGGCATCAGGACGGTCGCGATTCATTCCGACGTCGATGCGAGTGCGATGCATGTGCGCGTCGCCGATGAGCGTGTCTGCGTCGGTCCCGCCGAAGATGTTCTCAGCTACCGCAACGTTCCGAACGTCCTGAGTGCCGCGGAGATCACGGGCGCGGAGGCAATTCACCCCGGATATGGATTCCTGGCCGAGAACGCCCATTTCGCCGAGGTCTGCGAATCGATCGGCATCAAGTTTATCGGTCCGACCTCCGAAAACATCGCCGTGATGGGCGACAAGGCGAAGGCCAGAGAAATCATGGCGCGCCGTGGGATTCCGGTCCTCCCGGGCAGTCCTGGTGAACTTCAAAGTGAAGGCGAGGCGCTGGAAGCCGCCCGCAAGATCGGCTTTCCGGTCATCATCAAAGCGTCGGCCGGCGGGGGGGGACGCGGGATGCGGGTCGTGAATAAAGAAGATGAGCTCGTCCGGGCCTTCCAAGCCGCTCAAACCGAAGCCAAATCCACGTTCGGGCACGAAGGGGTGTATTTGGAGCGCTATTTTCTGGAGCCCCGACACATTGAGGTTCAGGTGCTGGCCGATGAACGTGGACGGGTCGTGTCCCTCGGAGAGCGCG